>CAZNYY010000402.1:0-2538 GCA_964577335.1 uncultured Oscillospiraceae bacterium
TTATCATACCCAATATGAGCCGATTTGGTACGGCTGGCTGGAAGGCGATAAGCGGCTGTGCCCATTGCAAGACCGCCAGCAGTCCGATGTTTGGGAGGTAGATAGACCCAAGAAAAGCGTGGAGCATCCGACGATGAAGCCCATTGCGCTGGCGGGAAAAGCAATTAATAATTCGTCCCATGCTGGCGAAGCGGTATTGGATTTATTTGGCGGCTCCGGCACCACGCTCCTTGCATGCGAGCAGACCGGGCGGGTGAATTATACTATGGAACTTGATTGTGCCTACTGTGATGTAATTGTTAAAAGATTTATAAATCAGGTTCAGACAGATGAGGGGATTTTCCTGCTTCGCGATGGAGTAAAAACTGCGTATAACAAAATTTGACTCCCTATCTTTTAATAGGAGTGAAAAGCATGAAGAAAATTGATATGTTAGGTAAGAAGTTTGGATCGCTTTTGGTAATTGAAGAAGTTCCAAAAACCGACGACATACCACGTTATGATTTGTTTTGGAAATGCCGTTGTGACTGCGGAAAAGAATGCGTAATGCCGGGTAAAACCCTTCGGAAAAATTATCAACACACATGCCCTGAGTGCCGAGAAATTAATGCCGAGGGTGAATTCCAATTTTTCCCACACACTTATAGAAATGATCCTTATGTCATTGAACGTCACACTGATTATTTCCTCTATCAATGCCGTGCAAAAAGCGGAGGCAGATTTCTTGTTGACAGAAAATTTTATGATGAGATATGCAAATATAATTGGTATATGGACAAAAAAGGAAATGTATATTATTCGAAAAACATTAATAAGAAAAAACACAGGCGCGCGCTGTCACACTTTTTGCTTGATATAACCGATGATAAAACGGTTGTCAAACATCTAAACGGAGATCCGCGAGATTATAGGCTTGAAAATTTGCATAAATGTGCGCTTGGGAAAACAGCTCAAGGGGCAACAATTCCGAAAAACCACAGCACAGGGTTTAAGGGTGTGAAATTTGATAAGCGATACGGCACTTACCCTGCATATATTTATCCCGATGGGCAGGCAATTCATCTTGGCACTTTTAAAACTGCACAGCAAGCTGCTGATGCTTATGACAAAGCTGCCATTCAATATTATGGTGTTATGGCTCTTACCAATGCGGAGATAAAGCGGCGCGAAAAAGAAAGTAGAATTTTAGACCCCTGTGAAAAAACTGGCGAATCGGTCATTTTGGAACAGTTTGAGAACTTGACAGAAACAGAAAACGATGAAAAATATATGTTTTACTGGTGTAGCGGCGGAAGATTTCTTACTGATCGAGAATTCAAGGACAAATTATCCGCATACAAATGGGTAATGAACAAAAGTGGTCATGTAACGGCAAGCGTTGACAAGGGAAAATGGACTAACAAACTGAATTTATCACATTATTTGTTGGATTTACCCGATGATGATACCCTTGCTGTTATGCATATTAACGGAGTTGCCACTGATTATCGCAAAGAAAACCTGCTTGTCGGGAAAAGAGGGGATATTGTCAGACGCGGCGGATTACGGAGTACCAATAAAACAGGTTACAAAGGTGTTCAAGTCAACAAAAAGTATGGCTATATTCACGCAGCTATACGTGCAAACGGTAAAAACTACCATCTTGGAACATTCAAAACCCTTGAGGAAGCCGCTACTGCTTACGATGAAGCTGCAATTAAGCATTTCGGCTTAGCGGCACTCACTAACGCTGAGATACAAAGACGAAAAAATTCTGAATAACCTTGTGTAAATGTCCATTAATTGTGACTTGATTGTGTTCCCAGACAGAGGTATCATGTGAGTACAACGGCGGCGCAAAGCCCCGAATTCAAAGGAGGAACACTCACATGGAATTAAAATTTAACATGAAAGGCAAGGAAAGAAAAGCGTTGGCGGAGGTGATTGGTGAGATTCTGAATCAGCCGATAGAGTATGCCGGAGTGCCAAGCTGTAAATACACGATTGGCGGGTACGAGGTAGACCGAGACGGCACGCTCACTGGGGAAGATAACCTCGGCTTGATGGCAGCACTTGCAGAACGAGGATTTGAGGCTGAAAAAAGTAAAACCTTCTACCTCATAACACCTCGCGGGACGCTTTTAATACGAGAGCGTTTTGATACCGCCGAACAAGCGGAACAGGCAGGGTATAAAATATATTTCACCCATAAGGGGCGGGATATTTATACCAAGCGCGGCAAAGGTGAACATAGTACCCTGTTCGCAATGGTCGGCGAGATGTTCAAGTCAGATGACACCCCGGAAACCGACCGCTTGGCGATAGAATTCCCCCTTGAGGGCTTTACACCGGAAAGCCGGATACACCTTGAACAGTTAGTGGAGTCCAAGGATATCCTCATTAAGAAAGTTCTCGGAATTGATGAGCTTATCATCGATGAAACCGACCAAACCATCAAATTTCCTTGGTTTTCCGCTGATAGTGAGGGCGATGAGATATACGCATATGCCCAATTTATATCCGCTCTTTGCAACACAGCGAAAAATAAAAAGCGTATTA
>CAZNYY010000403.1:0-2538 GCA_964577335.1 uncultured Oscillospiraceae bacterium
GGCGGCGGCAGGCTTGGAACGGGCGGTATGGTAACCAAAATCCGTGCGGGGGAGAGGGTTATGGCGCAGGGGATTGACATGGTGATTGCAAACGGGCAAAGCCCTGACATATTGTATGATGTTTTTGACGGGATAATTAAAGGAACATTGTTTGTGGCAAAAAAAGGGTGAAGGAGGATTGTGATGAAACTGAAAATGATAGGGCAAAGGGCGAAGGATGCGGCAAGGGTTCTTGGAAATGCGGGGGAGAACACCAAGAATGCGGCTTTGGAAAAAATGGCGGCGGCGCTTATCCAAAACACTGAAAAAATACTTGCGGCGAATGAAAATGATTTGAAGAATGCCGAGAAAAAAGGGATAAGCGGTGCCATGGTGGATCGTTTGTGCCTTACAGAGGACAGGGTTCGAGGTATGGCGGACGGGATTTTAGAGGTGCGGGATTTAGAGGACCCCGTCGGCGAGGTGCTTTCAATGCACCGTCGTCCAAACGGGCTTACAATAGGAAAAAAGCGTGTGCCGATGGGCGTTATTGCAATAATTTACGAGGCACGACCCAATGTTACGGCGGATGCGGCGGCGCTTTGTCTTAAAACCTCCAATGCGGTAATCCTTCGGGGCGGCAGTGAGGCGATACTCTCAAACACCGAAATTGTAAATGTTTTAAGGGCGGCTATAGAGGATGCGGGGCTTCCCGCCGACAGTGTTATTTTGGTTGAGGACACCAGCCGTGAGGTGGCGGCGGAGCTTATGCGGCTTAAAGGGTATGTTGATGTTTTAATACCGAGGGGCGGGGCGGGGCTTATACAAAATGTTGTGAAAAACGCAACCGTTCCTGTTATTGAAACGGGGTCGGGCAATTGTCATGTGTATATTGACGATGACAGTGACATAAAAACGGCGGTGGACATAGTGGTAAATTCAAAAACCCAGCGGCCGGGTGTGTGCAATGCGGCGGAAACTTTACTGGTTTCAAAAAAAGCGGCGGAGCGGTTTTTACCTGCGGTCGAGGCGGCTTTGACGGCGGCGGGGGTGGAGCTTCGTGCCTGTGGTGCAGCGGCACAGTATCTTAAAAGGTTTGTGCCCGCAACTGAGGAGGATTTTGATACCGAGTTTTTGGATTTAATTTTGGCGGTGAAGGTTGTGGACGGTATTGACGAGGCGATAGAGCATATAAATCTTCACAGTACGGGGCATTCCGAGGCGATTTTCACCTCAAGTTACAAAAATTCGCAGCGGTTTTTACAGGAGGTTGATTCTGCTGCGGTGTATGTAAACGCTTCAACAAGGTTTACCGACGGGGCGGAGTTCGGGTTTGGTGCAGAAATTGGTATCAGCACGCAAAAGCTTCATGCAAGAGGACCCATGGGCCTTCGTGAGCTTACTTCCACAAAGTACATTATATACGGTGACGGTCAAATAAGATAGGCGGACAGTGTCCGCTGACATGGCGATGCACGGTTGTGCGGAAGGGCAGTTTAGTTGCACGGTAGCTGTAATTTAAAGAGAACACAATGAACCTGTCCCCCTGTGTTTTTAAAGAGAACACAATGAACCTGTCCCCCTGTGTTTTCTGTTTTCTTTTCCCCTGTGTTTTCCCCCTGTGTTTCCCCCTGTGTTTTAGAGAACACAATGAACCTGTCCCCCTGTGTTTTCCCCTGTGTTTCCCCTGTGTTTTGCGTGTCCCCCTGTGTTTTGCGGCTGTGAGATATTATATGGAGATCCACCACAGACTGTGCCTGCTCATACTCCTGGGCATTAACATAATGAATAGGAGATTTTATAAATGAAAAAACTAACAATTATAAAGTGGGTTGGCATAATTTTGGCAGTTGTGGTCATAGTTCCATATTTAATTAACTATGCCGTTTCAGTTCCATATTATTCTGATGTTGAAACAGCGGTAAAGAATAAATCAAGTTCAAAAAACCATATTAAGATAGCGACTATTGAGGGTAAAGAGGGACTTGTACATATTAGCTTATGTGATTATAACACAATCAGTGCATATAGCTTTCACATTAAAACGGCAAATGGAAATACTCTATACAAAGTTGCGAAAGAAACAGGTTTATCGTATGTAGAAAATAGCATGGTAAAAATGAATACTTCTCCGAGCTCTACCGAACAAATTGTATTCGGAATAGGCGAGGCGTTAGCAAATGACTGTGTTGAAAAAACAGGAATAAATACAGAGTTTGTTCATTTTAAAGACGCTGAAAGCCAATATGCTGTTTGGTATATTATTTCAGCAAGCGGCTTAGATGAGTTGCCTGCCCTTCAATTAAACAACGGAGTATGGGAACACTTTCCTTCTGCACATAATTATATTGCATTATTGATTCCTGTAGGATTGATAATTATTGTCGCAGTCAGTATCTATTGGAAAAAGAAAAAGAAGGCATGAGACAAGGGGACAGGTTCATTGTGTCATAAGAACACTGTCAACATTTTGTTGACAGTTAATGTACGTCCCCAAACGTCCAAAAATATTGCGATAGACTTTTTTATCAGCCAAATTCCAATGTTCATCTTGATTTC
>CAZNYY010000404.1:0-2531 GCA_964577335.1 uncultured Oscillospiraceae bacterium
GGAATTTTGCTGAAAAAATTGCCAAAACAGCTGATTATGCCTATGAAAAACACGGGCTTATACCTGTTTTCATTCCCATGAAATATCCTTCCGATTTGAGGTTTTCTCAAAAAATAATTAATCTTATGAAAAACAGGGCATATGTTTTAAACCGCCAGTACGGGGTTTTTGATATAATTGGTATTGTGCGGAAGATGGATTTGATTTTAGGGATGAGATTGCACACGCTTATTTTTGCTGCGGGTGCGGCGGTGCCTATAATAGGCTTGGTTTATGACCCTAAGGTTGCCGGGTTTATGGAATATGTAGAGCAAAGCTATGTAATGGATGTAAACAATATAGACGAAGGCGAACTTTGCGGATATATTGACGAAATTGCGGGAGGAATGGCGGAAATAACGAAGGAGCTTATACAAAACTCTCACGGGCTTAGGGATAGGGCAATGGAAAACTTTAAAATAGCTGCCGAAATGCTGGACAACAAGTAATTGTAATGTATGCCCCCGCCTCGAATATAATTGAAATAGGGTTTAGCTAAAATTATATTTGGAGCGGGGGTTATAAATATTATTGATTTTTTAAACGGAATTATTTGGGGACCTCTAATGCAGGTCTTTCTTTTAGGGGTTGGTATATTATTTACCCTCAAGCTTGGCTTTTTGCAAATTACAAAGGTGGGCAAGCTTATAAAAACAATAATGCCGTCAAAGAAAAAAACTGCGGGTGTTTCCCCTTTTTCGGCATTTGCAACCGCTTTGGGCGGCAGTCTTGGAATAGGCAATATTGCGGGGGTGGCGGCGGCCCTGTCACTGGGCGGTGCGGGAGCGGTTTTTTGGATGTGGGTTTCGGCGTTTTTCGGTATGATGACAAAGTATGCGGAGGTTGTGCTTGCGGTAGCATACAGGGAAAAGAGGGACGGCGAAAACGTGGGCGGACCCATGTACTACATGAAAAAGGGGCTTGGCAGTAACTTTCTTGCCAACAGCTTTGCATGGCTTGCTCTTTTCGGGTCGTTTGGGATAGGGAATATCGCTCAGGTAAATTCCGTTTCCGTGTCCATGTTTGATGCGTTTTCCGTCCCGAGGTCTTTGACAGGGATTGTTATTGCTGTTGTATCTGCCATGGTAATTTACGGCGGTACAAAGAGGATTACAGGACTTTTAGAGAAAATCGTGCCGCTTATTACCGTGTTTTACATGGCGGCGGCATGTTTAATAATGTTTATGTACCGTGCGGTTTTGGGGGATGTAATGCGTGAGATAATACACTGTGCATTTGCCCCGTCGGCGGCGGCGGGCGGGTTTGCGGGCGCAACAGTGGCGCAGGCGATACGCCAAGGGATGTCCCGGGGTGTTTTTTCAAACGAGGCGGGGCTTGGCAGCACCCCCATTGCATATGCTGCGGCGGATGAAGAAAACCCCGTAAAGCAAGGTATGTGGGGGATATTTGAGGTTTTTGTGGACACAATTGTTATGTGCAGTGCAACCGCTTTTGTAATTTTGGCAACAGGGGCACACAGGGAAGGCAGTGAGGGGATTTTAATTGCCATTCGTGCATTTGGTGCAGTGCTTGGGGATTTCAGCGGCGCATTTATTTCTATTTCAGTTTTGTTTTTTGCGTTTGCAAGTATGCTTGCATGGTGCTACTACGGTCAGGTTTGTGCAAAGTTTTTGGGCAGGGGACCGGCACTTTTTTACCGCCCCTTATTTATTGGCGTTATGTACATGGGTGCGGTGATGGATTTAAATGCCGCATGGGGCGTTTCGGATATTTTAAACGGACTTATGATAATACCCAATGTGATAGGCATTTTATGCCTGTCGGGCATGGTTGTTAAAATTACAAAAAATAATATTAATAGGATTTGACGGCAAAATAAATTTTTGTTATAATAAATCTTTAAACTACATCAGAAACGGGGAGCTTTAATGTTTGATAAGCTGGAGCATGTTGAAAAAAGATACGAGGAGCTTTCGGAGCAAATAGCCGCACCCGAAGCTACTACCGACCAGGAGCGGTGGAGGGAACTTTGTAAGGAGCATTCCGATATAACACCCGTGGTTTTGAAATTTCGTGAATACAAGGCGGCTGAGAAAAGTCGGGAGGAGGCTTCTGAAATGCTTTTGTCCGAGGAGGACAAGGAGTTTAGAGAGCTTTTGGAGGCTGAAATAGAGGAGAGCGGCGAAAAAATAGCATCGCTTACCGAGGAGATAAGAATACTCCTTTTGCCGAAGGACCCAAATGACGATAGAAACGTTATCATTGAAATCCGCGGGGGAGCGGGCGGGGATGAAGCGGCTCTTTTTGCGGCGGATTTATACCGTATGTACACAATGTATGCCGAAAACAGAAGATGGCGCGTTGAGGTTTTAAGCTCGAACATAACAGATATCGGCGGAGTGAAGGAAATATCGTTTATGATTGCGGGGCAAGGGGCGTACAGCCGCCTTAAATATGAAAGCGGGGTACATCGTGTGCAAAGAGTGCCGACGACCGAGTCGGGCGGCAGAATACACACGTCCACTGTTACG
>CAZNYY010000405.1:0-2523 GCA_964577335.1 uncultured Oscillospiraceae bacterium
GACATTTATTGCGAGGTGCCGCTCACCTTTTCCCAGGCTGCGCTGGGCGATGAAATTGAAATTCCGACACTAACGGAGAAGGTTAAGCTTAAAATCCCCGCCGGCACGCAAACGGATACGCACTTTCGCTTAAAAGGCAAAGGGGTGCCGCGTTTACGCGGTTATGGGCAGGGAGATCAGCATGTCAAAGTCATTGTGGTCACCCCGACAAATATATCGGATGAACAGAAAGAATTGCTGCGCCAATTTTCTCGTCTGAGCGGCGAGCATACGCATGAAAAATCGCAATCGATATTTGAGAGGATGAAAAAGGCCTTTCTAGGTTAGCTTGAAAAAAGTCACAGTTTTATTTTACAAAGATGTTATAATATAAATAATTCCAAAATTTAGGGGAGGTTAAATTAAATGGGGAGGAAATTTTTAGCAGCAATGATGTTAGCTTTTGTGATAATCGTTTCAGCTTGTAGTGCCGGATCAGGTGGTAATGCGGCGGGCAGTAATTTAGCCGTACATGGCGACCTAGTATCGCATGGCGCATGTGTGTTGCAAAGTCGGTATATGCCGGGCGAAAGCATTGTATTTAGAGTAGATGTTAAGGACACCGTCACTGGCAAGCAGGCTGAAGATGCAGAGGTCAAGGTTCATTTAAGCAATGGTGAAACGCTGGATATGGTATATGGCTCTCACGGCGAAACAGCGAAATTCTGGACCGTAAGTTATAGTATTACCGAAGATACAGAACTAGGCACACTAAATTACTATGTTACGGCTAAAACAAGTAATAAATCTGGGGAATTTTATCCTTTCGATGTTGAGCCATCTCTACTTACAATCGTGGCCAAAGATGAAACATAACAATAGGTTGCAACCTATGAAGGAGGGGCAAGCAACCCCTCCTTCAATTTTTTATATGCGCTAGATTTAGAGAGTGGGGGAATTATAATTGAGCAAAATAAAAGGCACGGTATACGGCTCTCTGCTTTTTTTGTTGTTCATGTTTGCGTTAACCGCATGTATTGGTGATGAAAAGGTGGGTCAAGCCGATCAACAAGAAAATCAATTTGAAAAATTACCAGGTAAAATTACGTTAGATACGTATTCTGGCGCTGTATTAACGGATATAACGCTTAAAGCGGAAGGCTTGCAACCAAACCAACCAGTTTCATTAATTTGGAACACGGTAGAGGGAAAATATGTAATCGAAAATCTTTATATGTTTGTCGAGGTAGGATACGAAGATAAACAAGTTGAGCTAATGACGGGATTAAGCGATGAAAATGGAGCTTGGGAGACTTCATTTACGCTCCCCGAGGATTTCGGCGGTGATCATGATCTTGTTATTTATCAAGCGGACAAACCACAAGCTAAGACGAACGTGTTCATCGAGACAACATTTAGTATGGACACTACATCGGGTGTGGTTGGTTCCGAAATTATAATTAAAGGACAAGGTCTGAGTTGGAAAGAATACGGCAGTATTTGGCATATAAATTATGATAATAAATATACAGGTATGATAACGGCAATTTCCACAAATGGTACAGCACTGGCGAAAATCAGAGCAGCCGGTCCTGTTGGTGAGCATTCAATTACTGTGGAGAGCGGCGCATTTGGTATGCCTTATATTAATCGGATTCAATCGCCTCATTCATACTACAGTACACAACGTTTTAACTATACTGTGACTGGAGAAGCAGTAGAAACAGCAAATTTCGTGTCCCCTCTGCCGGCATCTGCAGCAGGTGGGGGAGTGGTTATGCCCGACCCAATACTTAAAAAGGGCGCCAAAGTAGCAATAAGTAAAAATGAAGGTCAAGTTAATGAAATCATTACATTGTCCGGCACTGCATTCCCTGTTAACAAAGAAGCGACGATCGTATGGAATACGATGGTCGGAAACCGCGTAACTAGTGGCGGATTTACAGAAAAGCAGGTTGAGTTAGCTACGATAAAAATAGATAGTCAAGGTGAATTCAAGTACGATCTGCAAGTCCCAGATGACTTAGGCGGTCCGCCCCATCTAATCGATATTGTCGTTAATGATGAAATTTATGGTCAAACGTATTTTCAAATTACACCATCCATCGTAAGCGTCACACCAGCTTCTGGACCTGTAGGTACGGAGATTATGGTTGAAATTAAAGGTGTTGGCTGGACCGAATATGACAATATATTTAATATCGTTTACGATAATGCTTATATTGGATATGTGTGCGGATTTAATAGCCAAGGCACGGTTAAGTTTACATTAGCTGCTACAGGGCAACCTGGTTTTCATTTAATCGATCTTTTTCCAGGTATATATAAAGGAAAGCAAACGATGCCGGCAATTTTCAGAGTACCACAATTAACTTACGAGCAAGATCATCCAGGCTCGAGAATTCCCGTTCTCAATTTAGGATTTACCGTAACGGAATAATTACACAGGGTTAACTATATTTGCACATTAAAAAAGCCTAGTGGAAAATCACCGCTAGGCTATTCTTATAAGATAAGAAAGTATAAATTTTTAGGGGAATTAAG
>CAZNYY010000406.1:0-2522 GCA_964577335.1 uncultured Oscillospiraceae bacterium
CTGTACCCTGCGCCTGATTTGTCTGCAAAATACTTTTCATCTCCCGCTCCGAGAGCGCTTGAAAGATTTGCACTGCGCTTTAAATCGTTTCTCGTTCCATATTCTATAAGGTATACGGGTCTGCCGCCGCCCGAGGTGCAAATTTCGCCGCCTCGCCCTTTCTTTACACTTTTTACTGCTTCCTTCACATCACAAAGCCTTGTTTTCCAATAAATCGGTATATCTGTCATACAAACCCTCCTATTGCTTGATGGCGCCTATCATCACGCCCTTGACAAAGTACTTTTGCAAAAACGGGTATATGCAAAGCACCGGAACTGTAGAAACAACAATGGTCGCAAATTTTACGTTTTCGGCGTAAGCCTGCGAGGCATCGGACTGGGAGGCTGATATTGAAGAGGTATTGTTTTGTATGAGTATCTCTCGCAATATAAGCTGCAGGGGGTACAATGAACGTTTGTCAAGATAAATAAGCGCCGTGAAATAGTTGTTCCATATTCCTACCATATAATAGAGTGCTATAACTGCTATGATGGGTTTTGCCAGGGGTATAAACACTTTAAGCAGTATTGTAAAATCATTGGCCCCGTCAATTTTTGCCGCTTCCTCAAGCTCTGCCGGAAGCCCCCTGAAATAGGTTATTGTAATAATAAGGTTGTAAGTTCCCACCGCCCCGGGAAGTATCATAGCAAAGGGTGTGTCGTAAATTCCAAGCTCCCTTACCACTAAAAATGACGGTATAAGACCTCCCGAAAAGTACATTGTAAACATTATAAGAAACAGAAAAAAGTTTTTCCCCGGCAGCATACGCCTTGTAAGACTAAACGCCGCCGATACAGTCAATCCAACACTTAAAAAACCTCCGCACAACACATACAAAATCGTATTCCTGTATCCCATCCATATTTGTGGGCTTTTTAAAACCTCTCCATAGCTGTAAAGTGAAAATCCCTTTGGATAAAGAAGCAGCCCGCCGCTGTCATAAATGCGTATAGGGTCGCTTACCGAGGCTATCAGCACATAGAAGCAGGGATAAATTATAATTACCATTATAAGAGCAAGAAAAATGTGGTTTGACCAATCAAAAAGATGCTGCCCTAACGTTTTTTTATACTTCATAATTTTCCCTCCTTACCACAAAGCGTTGCCGCTTGCTTTTTTACTTACGAAGTTCGCTGACAAAAGTAACATGAAATTTATCACAGAGTTGAACATACCCACCGCCGCAGAGTAACCGTAATCCCCCTCAAGAAGACCACGCCTGTAAACGTAAGTGGAAATAACATCGGCGGTTTCATAAAGCGTAGGATTATAAAGAAGCATTATCTTTTCAAAACCAACACTTAGCATTTGCCCTATGCGCATTATGAGAAGTATCATAATGGTAGGCGCAATACACGGAAGCGTAATGTGCAGCATCTGCTTCCATCGGCCTGCGCCGTCAACGATTGCCGCCTCATACAGCTCTACGTCCACCGCCGAAAGCGCCGCAATGTAAATAATACTGCTCCACCCAAGGTTCTGCCATATGTCCGATGCAATGTATATGGTGTAAAAGTACTTCGGCTGCGTCATAAAAGCTATACTTTCCGCCCCGAATATATTTCGCAGGGAGTTTATAAGCCCGTCGCTCGCCACAAATGTAAGTATCATACTCGCCACCACAACAACAGATATAAAATGTGGCATATATGTAACAGTTTGAACTAATCTTTTAAATTTTCTGTTTCTGAGTTCATTTAATAAAAGAGCAAATATAATGGGTGCAGGAAATCCGAAAATAAGCCCGTACACATTTATGGAAAGAGTGTTTTTAAGTAGTTGCCAAAATTTATAGTTTGTAAGAAAATCCCTAAAATTGTCAAGCCCCACAAATGTACTGCCCAATATCCCCTTGCTCACCGAAAATTTCTGAAATGCTATAACCGTACCAAACATCGGTGCATAGTGGAACACCAGATAATATATAAGGGTGGGCAATAAAATCAGATAAACCTGACCATATTTTTTAAAAACCAAGTTTTTTTGTTTCTTTTGTTGTGTCACGGCAACTTGCCGCACTACCTTTTTTGACGCCAGCATATGTCTACGCTCCTCATCTGTGTTGATACCGCATGTAGGCGGCGTTGTAAATATCAAGAACCTTACCCATGCCCATTTCCTGCGCCTTACTCTGTACTGTCTGTATATTGTCAATAGGCTCATTTCCTATCACCATTCTGTTTACAGACTCGCTTAGGTAAGTTTCAATCTGTGACATTGTTTGAGTTACGGTATTCTTTTCGTCCTCAGTAAAGCTTATCGGCGGCAGTATACCGCTTATATCCGCACTTGCAGCCCATGTGGTTATGGCGTCACGTCCCCATTCACTCAGGGTCTGCTCATAGTATCTCCAGTCCTGCAGGGTTGGGAATTGCGATTCATACGCACCAAGATTTAAAGCACACATGGAAATCCTGTCCTTGCCGTCAGGATTGTTAAGCAGGTAATCCGTAAGAGTAGGGTAGCCGTCTACCCAGTTA
>CAZNYY010000407.1:0-2520 GCA_964577335.1 uncultured Oscillospiraceae bacterium
AACGGATAATATTCTTATACTTGGTAATGGCGGGCATAAAAAAACAAGAACATACAATGAAGATTCTGAATTAAACGAATACGTTGAACATCTGGCACAATTATCTTTTATTTTAAAACTTAAATTAGAAACAGATGTTATAAAGATCAATCATAACGAGTTAAAAGGTGATTTATCTTTTTATTTTAAGGAGTAATTAATAAGATGAAAAAGAACGCGATACTTGAGTCGATTCGCCAGGAGACCCCGGCTTTTATTAAACGAGAAATCGACTTGTCCTTTTATATTGTTGATAAAATTGCAGAAATACTGCAATTAAAAGGAATGACCCAAAAAGACCTGGCCAATCTCCTGGGAAAGAAAGAATCCGAGATAAGTAAATGGATGACTGGCACCCACAATTTCACATTAAGAAGCATTGCTAAGATTGAGAAGGCATTAAATGTTTCTATTTTCGATCTTGAGAAAGATCAATACTCTGAGAAAAAAATTCTCAAGGCAGAAGCAAATGCATTTACAGTCATTGTTGTTAACGATAATAGAATTCAAAATAACCGGGTGGGTAAAAGTTTAAAATACAACCTTAACTTTCCGTATATATATAAATATCTGGATTAAAATAATGGATCACAATAAGAAAGAAAATAAAGAGATTAAAGTTAAACTTCTAAGAATTCAAGAGACAGGATTTTCTATTGATTCTCCATTATTGGAAGATATTGATAATACTGCATCACATAGAAATTTTGATGTAGAGATCGGTTTCAATCTACCGAAAAGCAATGAAGGGAACATTGTTGAATTGAAGACAATAGTACGTTATTTTCATCTTCTTGAACAGGATCCAGAAGATGAAAATATTAAACCGATAAGAAAAAAAGCATTGGAATTAGAGACTTCCAATTTATTTGAATTCGATGACCTGGAAAAATATCTGACTTTTAAAAATGACTCCATTGAAGATAACTCCGGGGTAATTCCCATCTTATTAAGTGTCTCTATTGGAGCGATGAGAGGTATTTTGGTGACAAAGACAGCCGGAACTTGCTTGTCGAATCATCCTCTTCCTATCATAAATACTGAAATTTTCATGAAATCATCTGGTAATGAAAATAATGAAAGAGGCGATATCTCAGATCCGGTAGTTTAGCAAAGCTTCACCAGTTTGAATTATCAAAATAGAAAGACTCTGGCGGAGCCTTAAGTACGAAACAAACCTGCGTATAATTATGCAATTTCCGGGTATAATTATACGCGTATCCCCAAAAGTCATTACTTTTGCCCTATCACACGGAAAAACAAATTAAACAAATGGAAACGAAAGAACAGACTTTAAAAAACACGCATCACGGCATGCCGTAAAGCGTTTCCGCCACGCGTTAGGGATCAAGCAGGAAGTCCTGGCCGATATGCTGGGAACCACCCAGGCGCGGGTTTCCAATTGCGAGCAGAAAAAAGTACTGGAAGATGAGATGATTGACAAATTTGCCAAGGCCCTGAACGTAACCCCGGAACTGATTAAGGAACTGGAAGAAGACCCGGTGACGGTAATTATCGAGAATAATACATTTGAAGAGGGAAGCGTGGTGGGTAATGTTGGATCCACAAGCGAAAACTTTGGCAACACGTATAATCCCATCGAACAGATTCTCGAATTGAGCAAGGAAAAAACTGCCCTGTACGAACGGATGCTCGAACTGGAAAAAGAAAAAAGCGTCCTTTTAGAGCAGTTGTTAAAGGAAAAGAAATAAGAATTGGTCACAAATTGTGACCGGTTCGAATTGCTGAAGCATTCACTGGTAAATCCCCACGCCTTTACCGGAACAGGAGGTAGCTGACAGATACTAAGTTATTTTATTCGCGTATGTTTTCAGGGACGTGCCGTGATGATACATTTTATTCATAGTTAACCCTGACTATTACATTTAATACAAGAGTCCGAATATCCAAAGTGGTAAGCGGTTGTGGTGCCCTATCTCCGTGTTGTCAACGGCAAGAAAACTATTCGGAATGTCTTTTATTTGTTCAAAAGTTTTAGAATGTCCGCCCATCTCACGAACTCTTATTAACTTTGCACGTATGAAACGCTATTTATCTGAATTATGATCCAAAATGCGCGAATAGACCAAAGGCTGCAGGTACTGGCAGAGAGCGCTTACAAGATGTTCAATGAAAAACTGATCCCGACGAATTATGAAATACAGGGCATCCGTATGCCGGCATTGAAGAAACTGGCAAAGGAACTGTCCAGAGAACCGGAGATCGAGACCTATCTGAAAAACGCGGAATTTACAACCTACGAACATGTGCTGCTCTATGGACTGGTATTAGGCAACCTTGACAAACTTCCGCTGGAAATCCTGTTCGGCTATGTAGATCCTTTAATCCCGAGATTTGATAATTGGGCTCATGTGGATACGCTCACTTCAGCCTTCAAGATATTCAAAAAATACCCGGATGAAGTACTTGCCCATTTCCTACCATTGAAAAACGATGAAGGGGAATTCACGAAACGTTTTT
>CAZNYY010000408.1:0-2508 GCA_964577335.1 uncultured Oscillospiraceae bacterium
GCCCCTATTTCCTCAAGTTTTTCTATAATCTTCTTGTTTGATGCTGCATAGTTAAGCCCTGACAATTCACCAGCCAGCTCATTTAAATCGCCCTTGCTGTCAACCGGCACAACTATCTCAAGCTGCTTGTATTTTTGTGATACTATATAGTCCTCAACACCATGCCCGGGTGCAGTGTGAACGCATCCCGTACCCGCTTCAAGTGTTACATGGTCACCCGTTATTACAAGAGAATCCCTGTCCAAAAACGGGTGGCGGCAAACTATCAGTTCAAGCTCGTCCCCTGAATATTCGCCAATTTTTTCGTATTCTTCAATTTTTGCAACCTTCATAACGTCCTCTACAAGTTCCGATGCTATGACATATGCCTCGCCGCCAGCCTTTACAAGGCTGTATTTAAAATCAGGGTTTACTGAAATAGCCACGTTCCCGGGCAGGGTCCATGTGGTTGTGGTCCAAATTACAAAATAAATGTCCTCTACTCCGCTTTTAGCGAACACTCCCCCATCATCTGCAACTTTAAATTTAACATAAATCGAGTTGGTTTGTTCCTGTTCATACTCAATTTCCGCCTCGGCAAGGGCAGTTTCACAGTCGGTACACCAGTAAATCGGTTTTAAGCCCTTGTAGATGTACCCCTTTTTAGCCATTTCACCGAAAACTTCTATTTGCTTAGCCTCAAATTCCGGTGCAAGCGTCAAATATGAACGGTCATAATCCCCAAGGCAACCAAGCCTTTTTATCTGTTTTTTCTGGGTTTCAACATAGCCCAGGGCAAACTCACGGCAAACATCCCTAAACTGTGAGATGCTGACCTCGTGACGGTTTATTCCAAGTTTATTTATTGCCTGTCTTTCAATCGGCAGTCCGTGGGTGTCCCACCCATGTATATACGGCGCCTTATAACCGCTCATATTCTTGTACCTTGTAATAATGTCCTTGAGGGTTTTGTTCAGCGCATGCCCCATATGCATATCACCGTTTGCATACGGAGGCCCGTCATGCAGAACAAAAAGCGGCTTGCCGGCATTTTTCTCCATAAGCCTTTGATATATCTCGGCACTGTTTCCCTCTGTTAAAATTTCAGGTTCTCTTGCAGGCAGGTTTCCTCTCATCGGAAAATCGGTCTGCGGTAAATTCAATGTTTTTCCATAGTCCATTCCATTCACTCCTTAGCGTTCTATCCTTATTTATATCGAAGTTATGCGAATTTCTCCACCATCACCGTATTCTATACGGTCACCTTCGCCGTCCAGCCTTTTTATCCTCTCAAAAAACTCTTCTTTCGAGTTAAAGCTGACAACCTTGTTGTCAATAACATGCTTTGCACGGCTTGCATTATCCTTCAAAAGAAGGTTTAGCATAATAAGCTGTACCTTGGCACTGTCAACACATGCCGCCTGCGGGTTTTCAAGATAATAATCCTTCCCGTGTATGGTACCCACCGCACCAGGCATATACGGATGAATGACAGGCATAATGGCGGATAAGTCCCCCATGTCCGTACTGCCCGTATCAATGATTCGGCTTACTTCAACCCCGTCCTTGCCCATAATATATTCCATGGCCTCTTTTGTAAGTTCCATCAGGTTGTCATCATTTGTCAGCGGATAATATCCCGCCTTGTCATTAATTTCAATGTTAGCCCCCATACTGACAGCGGCACCTATTAAAGCACGGTTTACTTTTTTATTTTGAAGTTCAACCGCATCAAGCGTCTTCCCTCTCACATAGCTTTCAAGCGTTACATCCGATGGAATTGCATTTACTGCCGCCCCGCCGTTTGTAATTATCGGGTGAACCCTTATCAAATCTTCTTCCCTAAAGGTTTCTCTAAGAGAATTTATTGCTGAAAGTCCCAGTGTAGCCGCATAAAGTGCATTAATTCCTTTTGACGGGCTGCCTCCCGCATGTGCGGAAACACCTTTATACCGCACAGATTTTCTCAAATTTCCTACAGCACCTTTGGCTATTTGCGCTTTTTCTCCCACTGTGGTATGAATCATAAAGGCAATATCAACACCATCAAAATATCCCCTGTACAAAAACTCCGCCTTGCCGCCCAAATATTTTATAATGCCTTTTTTATGCAAACCTTGACGGAAACCTATTTCTATTCCTTCCTCCGCAGGCACCGCACAAAGACGTACCGATCCGCAAAGCCCGTCCGCCGCGCCATCTTCTTTAAGTGCCGCCGCAATCCCCACAAGTGCGGCACACTGGGCGTGATGCCCGCAGCAATGAACGGCATGTGTTTCCGGCACCGCCTCCGGGTGTTCATTGCAAATAAGGGAATCCATTTCCCCAAAAATTAAAATTTTAGGTCCCGGTTTGCCCGTATCAAAATCGGTATAAAACCCGGGGATATCCCCCGCCATTGTAAGCGAATACCCAAGCCCCTCAAAAATTTCCGCCAAATATTTTGAGGTTCCCCATTCTCTAAAACCCGTTTCGGGGTTTTTCCATATATGCCGTTCCGTTTCAAAAATTAATTTACTGTGTTTTTCA
>CAZNYY010000409.1:0-2494 GCA_964577335.1 uncultured Oscillospiraceae bacterium
CCGCAGAGCTGATATAGACAGGGATTTTATATAAATTCGCAGCCTTCAGCAAAATTTCCATATCTCGAATATAATCCTCTACCGGACATGTAAGAGAACCGTTTCCTAATTTTTGGGGCCCGCTATCAGTGGAACCCGAATCCACAGCAATAACATGGGGCTTTAAAGAAACCCCTTCCCAGAAACTTTCTTCTGGAAACCCATACCCTAACATACCAGTCGGTGTCAAAACCCTAATTTCATCCACTATACTTTGCATATCATTACCCTTTCTTTAAAATCTAACCGAAAACCATTTTTTTCGGAAAGAACTTCCGCCCCGGGGTTTTAGGCGAAAATACACGCCCCCACGGGTTATTAAAAAGATAACATATTTTCGGCATAAATTCAACCAAAAAATTAAAAAAACCCTCAAAATCGGGCTTTTGATGCATTTTACAGCAAAATAAAGCAAATGCATAGGAGTTTTTACTAAAACCCCTATGCCTACGTTTTCTTAATCTATGCCCTCGGATGTGCCTTTTCATATACATCCACAATTTTGTTTTGCATTATTTTGGTATAAACCGAGGTTGATGCAATGTCCGCAAGCCCCATAAGCTCCTGAATTGAAACAAGGTCCGCACCGTTTTCCAAAAGATGTGCCGCAAAAGAGTGGCGCAGCATATGCGGCGTTATTTCCTTGTCTATCTTTGCCGTTTCCTTGTACTGCTTTATAATTTTCCAAAACCCCTGTCTGGTCATTCTGCTTCCGCCGTAGTTGACAAAAAGTGCTGTTTCATGCGCATCACGAAGCATATTGGGTCTTGCATTTTTTATGTAATCCCCCAAAGCGGTTTTTGCGGCAGAGCCTAAGGGTATGGTTCTCACCTTTCCGTTGCTTATACAGGTCAAAAAACTGCGCCTTAAATTTAGATTTTCCATATCGGCATTTATCAGCTCCGACACTCTTATTCCCGTGGCATACAAAAGTTCCAGCATTGCCCTGTCACGCCAGCCCTTAAAGTCCACACATTTTGGTTGCTCCAAAAGTCTTTCCACTTCTTCTGTAGTCAGGATTTGCGGCAGCTTTTTCTCAACCTTGGGCGGTTGCAAATTCGCAGTAGGGTCCGTCGATATTTTCCCCGAACGATATAAAAATTGATAGAACGAACGAAGGGATGCCAAACTCCTTGAAATTGTGGACAAAGCCTTGCCTACCTTTTTCATGTTTACAATATACGCAAGGACAATCTTGTCGTCAACTTCCGTCAGCTTTCCATCCACATATTTTGAAAACTGCATCACATCCCTTGCATACGACTCCAATGTATTTTTTGACAGCCGACGCTCGTTGTCTGAAAACTCTATGAACTGCTTTAACAGCATCTCCATTAATTACCGCTCTCCTTTGACTAACCCTGATTTATTACAATACTCATTGCGTTTTTCATAAGCCCCGAGGATATGTACCCCTCAAAGACCGAACCCGATAAAATTACAGCAAAAATCAAAACTGCTTTTAAGGTATAAGCGGTGAATTGCCCCTTTGTGTCACGCCCGCCCTTCAAAAGTGTTTTAGAAAAACAAATGCCAAACCCCGCCAAAAGCACGTAGCACGGCACAATCAGCAGGTTGTGGGGCAAAACACCCGAAGCACTTGCCAAAAACCCTGTAAGCCCAAAGCTTCTTACTAAAAACCCCACGGTGTACCCCACCGCATAGCCTTTAACGCCTATTGCCGCCAGCAACAGCGGCGCCCCCACCACACTCATGCCCAAAACCCAAAACAAAAGCACGCTTTGCGAATTTTGCAAGAGTGACTTTGAAAAGCTTGTTGTACCGGAAGCGTTGCCAACGCTTTGTATTATATCTGCCGCAAGGCTTGCCGCCTCGTCCCCGGAAAGTCTTGCCGCCATAAAAGCCCCCGCCGCAACACCAATTGCAAGCGCCGCCGACGACGCCGTAAACACAGTTTGGTTTTTAGCAAAATAGTTTATTACCCGTTTTTCCTTCGGCACATAAAACACCCCATTCTTGTATACATAATAAAATTTATGCGAAACAAAAATGAGATATTCTAATTATTTAAATTTAGCAATTTTTATTTCTCAAGACTTGCATTCTTTTTTGCACAAGCCTCCATTGCCTCCAAAACAGCGGCGGAAAACCCCTTCTCCTCCAAAACCTTTACCGCCTCTATCGTCGTCCCCCCGGGGGAGCAAACCATGTCCCTGAGCGCTGCGGGGTGTTCCCCGCTCTCAAGCGCCAGCTTTGCCGCACCCAAAACCGCCTGCGCCGCAAATTCTTTTGCCTGTGCCCAGGGCATCCCCAAAAGGGCTGCGCCCTGCTGCATTGCCTCTATCAACATAAAAACATATGCGGGGCTGCTGCCGCTCACGCCCAACACGGCATCCATCATCTTTTCGTCAACCACTGCACATTTGCCGACAGCGCCGAATATAAATTTCACCGCACCTAAATCCTCGTCATAAATCCCCTCGGACACGCAAAT
>CAZNYY010000410.1:0-2479 GCA_964577335.1 uncultured Oscillospiraceae bacterium
AAACGGTCACAGGGAGTTTTCGGATGTTTCGGCAGGGCATTGGGCGTATAAAAACATTGGTTTTGCCGCAGATAACGGGTATGTAAATGGCACGGGAAACAATGCTTTTGAACCCGACAGAACCGTTACAGGGCAGGAATTTGTGCGGATGCTTTTAACTGCTTTTGGATATCCGGAAATATATATTGACAGTGCTTATGAAGCGGGGGTTAAATTCGGACTTTTGGTAGATGACCATACAAAAGCGGCTGTATGGGCCGCTGCTTATCCGCTTCATAGGCGAATATGCATTTGTAGAATAAAAGTTGAAGGTTTTCAGAAGTTTCCCGTGCGGGGCATACATGGCAAAACAAAAAGAACCCTTATATCACTGAAAAGCAGTGATATAAGGGGTTTATCCTTAAATATTTTAAAACCATACAAGCCGCAAAAAGTTGACAGTGAGTAAATGAGCGTCCATGCTTGCGCTCTAAAGGTATATTGTTGAAAGTGTATATTTTCTAATTGCTTAATAAATTTGGTTTAAACTTTTGGGCAGTACAATTTCGAACCCTTTTTCTCCATTCCAAACAGGCTGTTGTTACAACGCCATGCTCTGGACACGTCAGCTTTACCCGCAAAGAGTGTCCTTTACCAGTACATAGTCCATTCAGGATTTAAAAATCTCATGAGGGCTTCCATATAAAAATAATCCCCCCAGATGTTTCCTTCATCAATGCCCTTTCCGCCTGCGTAATAATAGGTACCGTGAGCAAGGAGGGCATTGGATTCCTCCGGGTTGGCGGCGTAGTGGTCGATTAGGCTGTTCATCATGTGCTTAGCGGCATTTAGATACCGTGTTTTGTGTGCATCGTCAAGTGGCATGGAACGGCAGGCCTCCAAAAGACCGCATATGGCAATGGCGGCGGCGCTGCTGTCACGAGGCTGGTCACCATCGGTAAAGACCAGATCCCAATAAGGAACGTGGTCATCAGGAAGACGTGAGAGGAAGTAATCAGTCACAAGATAGTAGGTGGGCATGATATCGCTGTTTTGCATATGTGCGTAGGTTAGGGGAATTCCCAAAACAGCCCAGGAGTGCCCCCGGGACCAACAGGATTCTGTGCTGCGTCCCTGCTTTGTGCCTCCGCCGAGGCGCATTCCTGTTTTCGGATCAAAATAAAAATTCTGGTAAGTAGAACCGTCGGAGCGTATAACTGTTTCCATTGTGGTGTTAAAATGGGCAAAAGCTTTGCAGGTGAATTCACTCTCGCCGGTGGTTTCTCCCGCCCAGTATAGCAGGTTGATATTCATCAAGCAGTCCACATGCAGGTGTCATACGTTTTTAGGAGATATGCTTTAGACGATACGCTTTAGGAGAAATATGGTAATAAGACGTAAATGCCCGAATAAAGGTTTCAGTGTTCATATACCCTAAAGTTTCGCTTATCTCGCTTATTGTATAAATTGTATTTGTAAGGAACACTTCTGCTTTTTGAAGGCGTGTCCTTTTCAAAATTTCGGAGAAAGTATAGCCTGTTGTTTTTTTAATAAGTTTTGATAAATACGGTACTGTGTAATTCATATGTTCGGCTACATCCCTAATTGATACGTCTGAATAATTATTTTGTATATAAGTAATGATTTCAAAAGATAATTTTTCATTATTCTTGCTGAATATCGGGTATTCAGCCGTGGATTCGTATTTTCTTAATAAATTGGCAAATAAAACGGCCAGTTGATTATTTAGTATTTGCGCGCTAAAGCGTTCTTGTTCCATATATTCTAAAAACAATCCCAAAATCAGGGTTTCAATGTAAGTGTCATTTTTTGTATGAAAGGTAAGGTAGTGGTTGAAATTCTTATTATAAAGAGAATTCATAAAAAATCTGGATAATACATTGTCATCCGAAGAAAAATTGAAAAGAATCTCATTAAAATATTGTTTTTTAATTAATATAGTAATAATTACACTATTGTTAAAAACCGATAAGCAATGGTACATGTTGGGAGGGACACAACATAAATCGCCTTTATTCAGATTAATGACAATATCATTTATTTCTTGCTGACAGTGACCGCTTAATACATAAATAAGCTCAAAAAAGGTATGTTTATGCCTGAAACGAGGTGTATATCGATTGTGTTTTGATAAAATAATGTTTGAATAGATGTCCGGTTTAAATTGACTTTCATCAGTAAACTCATCAGGAAGAAAGAAGACTTTTTCCGAAGATTCACTTTTTAAAATTTTGTTTATACCGACGATATTTTCCAAATCTAACTTATCTATATAATCATGTTTTGTAAGTCCTAAATTTTTCAAATAACACTTTTTGTAAAATACTTCATCCTCATTCATGATTTTAAGATGATTACGTAATTCCGCTATATTCATAATAATCTCCATTCCGCCGCCCCGCATCGGCACAAACAGTAATTAAGATACTCTTATCGCGGGGCAAGGAATGATAAGAGATTATTTTGCACATCGCCGTCT
>CAZNYY010000411.1:0-2464 GCA_964577335.1 uncultured Oscillospiraceae bacterium
AAGGATGTTGTGATTTTGCTCGACTCCATCACACGTCTTTCAAGGGCGTACAATCTCACAATTCCACCCACCGGGAGAACACTTTCTGGAGGGCTTGACCCAGGGGCATTACATAAACCAAAAAGGTTTTTCGGTGCCGCCAGAAACATTGAGGACGGGGGCAGTCTGACTATTTTGGCAACAGCGCTTATTGAAACGGGCAGCAGGATGGATGACATGATTTTTGAGGAATTTAAGGGCACGGGCAACATGGAAATTCATCTTGACAGGAAGCTTTCAGAAAAACGGATATTCCCGGCGATTGACATATATAAATCCGGCACCCGTAAGGAAGAAAAACTGCTTAGCCAAAGGGAACTTGAGGCAGTGTGGAACATAAGAAAAGCATACGGCAACCTGCCCATGGCGGAGGTTACCGAAAGTATAATTTCAAGGCTTGTTTCAACTAAAACGAATAACGATTTTGTGGAGCTTATATTAAAATCACTGTAATCTTTTCCGCCTGTAAAAGGGCGGTTTCTCTTATAAAATCATATATAAAGGATGTGCTAAAATTGTTTGAACCAAACAGCGAAGGGTATGTTGTAAATTGGCTTACAACAGGGGCGAAAGTTTCCCCGTTTGCCGCACCTTATACCGACAAAAACCAGTTGGAATTCGAAAGGAAAATGCGCCTTATTTTAGCCGATGAGATAATTGATAAGCCGCAAAAAGATATAACTTTGGGCGGGGTAAGTCAAATGGGTTCGGAGTGGAAATACTACTGCGGCAACAAAAATATTTTTGTTGATTTTAATAAATTCTATTATACTCTCAGTAAAATTGATATGCTTTGCGCCACACAGCTTGTGGCGGACACCGAGATGACCGTAAGCGCCAGAGTTTGGACATACGGTGCTGTGGATATTTGGGTAAACGGCGAACATTCGGGCAGTATTAAAACCCCCGTTTATAAACCTATTAATTTTCTTGACTTGCGAATAAATTTAAATGCGGGTATAAATGATGTGTTTATATGCCTTCAAAACCTTGGTGTGCGTGATACGAGGAATATGGTGGCTCTTCAGCTTATCAATACAGAGGACATAAATGTGACCCTGCCAATAGCAGACGACAAACTGGAAAAAATAAAATATTGTGAGGATTGGCTTTTGAGCGTACACTCCGAGGGTAATTTCCTTCTGTCCTCCTCTCCCCCGCCCTTTGATGCAAGTGTTATAATAGGCGGCAAAAGAAACCCTTGGGGAAGCGGCACAAGCTATAATTTGGAGGATGCGGACAAAGCCACAATAGAAGTTGAAGTTTTGGGACAGCAGTTTTTAAGGGATGTGGAACTTCGTCATACCGTAAGACCGACAAAGAATGACTGCGGCGAGGAACGTAAAAATAGAATTCTCTCCGTAATATCCGAATACGGGGATAAAATCACCCATTCCTCCGTCTACAATCTCATAGCAAAATATGCTTTGAAGGGTGAGATTGACGAGCGTGATTATAAGGTTATCGATACGCTTTTGGAGGCGGTGGAAACCCGTATTGACTGTGCGGATTTCACCCTCTCGGCACTGCTTAGAATGTACATAACAATGCCCATAAATGAGGAATATAAGGAAAAAATAAAGGCAGGCGCACTGCGTTTTAGGTACTGGATGGACGAGGATGCCGCTGATGCCATGTGTTTTTGGAGCGAAAACCATGCACTTTTGTTCCACGGCTGCCAAATGATATCAGGCAAGCTTTGGGATGATGCTGTTTTCCTGCGCTCGGGTAACACGGGCAGAAAACAGCATGAATTAGGCGTTCGCCGATGCAATGAGTGGCTTGACCTTGTCGAAAAAGAGGGGTTTGAGGAATTTTTGTCGGGAGGATATATGCCGGTGACTTGCGCCGCTCTTTTGATGTTGGTAGACTTTGGGGACAAGCGAATGAGCGAACGGGCTTCCGCTGTAATTGACCGTATTATCACCGAAAATGCACTGCAAATGTTCAAAGGCATGCATTTTGCACCCATGGGCAGGGTTTATCGGGACGCAATAACCCCTCATAATTCGGGCATTCAAGCACTTATGCACTGTTTTTCCGATGCTGCGGAGACATATAGTATTTGGACTTCGCCATTCTTTTTGTCGAAATACCGTGTTCCCAAAGACCTTCATAAACTGATGAACGATGATATAGAAACAAGCTTCAATAGTGGCAGGGCACTGATATTTACTAAAAAAACGCAGGATTACATACTCACCTCCGTTGCATCACCACGGCTCACCCCCCTATCCGGCGGGGTTGACAAAACCACGGAATATTACAACACCATGCTGTTAAACGAAAGCTTTCACGGCACATCTTTATTTGTGCCGGGTGAATACGGATATCAGCAACATATGTGGTGTGCGGCAATTGCGGCAGATTGCCATGTATTTGTAAACCACCCCGGCAGTGATAAGGATATTAACGGAATGCGCCC
>CAZNYY010000412.1:0-2463 GCA_964577335.1 uncultured Oscillospiraceae bacterium
AAGAGCCCCTTGTCCACCGTTTGTCCACGCTTTATAAACTCCGTGGACAAATTTTATTGCTCTTTGATAATATTTTCAAAAATATCCACTGCTCTTTGTTCTGATTCTTTTGTAGTCTGAGTATAGATTTGTAGCGTTGTCTGTATATTGGAGTGCCCCAGCCTATACTGTACATCTTTTAGACCTGCTTTATTCCCGATTAATAGAGTTGCGTGTGTGTGTCTAAAAGAGTGATAGTTAAAAGCAATTTTTAATTCATAGCGGATTACCCTTGAGGCATATTTAAAACTATCTGATGTAGTAAGTTCTCCATTCTCGTCAACACACACAAGATTTACCCTTGGAAGAGAGTTTTTAATATTTTTTCTTAAAGATATTACTTGGTGTAAATCTTCTCCTTTTTCATCTTTGCAAACTTTTATATACTGGACAGTATATAAATCACCATATTTTTTTTCATTCTCTTCTTGGCGCTTTTTTTCTGCTGCTAAAACGTTTTTTAAAGTCTCGCCAATTTTTATTACTCTCTTAGACGAAATGCTTTTTAATGATTCTAAACACCACACTGATACTTTGCCAAACTCTCTTTTTATAGTTTGCTTCTCAATGCTAATTGTGCTATCGTCAAGGTTGATATTATCCCAGCTTAAACCGAAGCATTCCGAAATCCTAACTCCCGTATAAAAACCTATCATCAAAGGTATATAAAACCGCGAACCGAAGGGGAAGCGGGATATTATTGATTTCCAGTCGCTTGTGTCTAAGATAATGCGTTCCCTTTTGGGTTTTGTCACAACAGGTGTCTTCACAAGTCTCATTGGATTGTTTGATAGAAATTGCAAAGGTTCAACGGCGTAGTCAAGTGCGGAGTTTATTATAGCTTTTATATTAACTATGTGGCTTTTGGCAAAACCAGATAATTTTAAGTCGTTCAAAAATGCTTGCAACGTTGCTGGCGTCAAGGATTTTAGTTTAAAAAAGCCCAACTTTGGTTTAATGTGCCTTTCAATAACTTCAGAGTATGCACGCTGTGTATTATATTTCAAATTAACAACAACCCGCTCTTTCAACCAATAGTCAAAATAATCTGAGACAGAAATTTCTGTCGGCTGAAAACTTATGCCCGATTGACTATACTCCGCATAAGCCTTTGCTCCTGCAATTTCAGCTTCTTTTTTAGTCCTAAATCCTGATTTTGTTATATGCTTTCTTTTCCCGGCAACCTGCGCTGCTTCGAAGCGATATTCGTAGTTAGGCTTTTTTAGTGGTTGATTTTTATTTCTGTCTCTTACATTAATCTTCGCCATGATACAACTCCTTTACATTGAAAGGGTCGGTTAAATCTCTACCTTCATATTTTTCTAAAAAGGCAGTAAGTGCTTCGTGACGAACTTTGAACTGCCCGAGTTTTAGAAAGGGAAGAAGTTCCGCTTTCCTAAGCTTGTGTACATAGTCAACATTCGTTTTTAAAATTGTAGCTACTTCTTTTACTGTGTAGAGAATACAGTTCATTACCAATCCTTATGTATCAGAGCGCACAGCGCTCAGTTGGTTTCCGCAAGTGAGAGTATCTTTGCATAAAACGAACTCGTATAAATACGAATGCGTTTAAGGTTTATTGTTGATGGGTGAACTACCAAGCGTCTAAAGCCACTTGGCTTCCTGCTCAATAACACTAATGAGTTAAGTATTAACAGGCTATCCCCGTAGTTCCTACGGTTATATCAGCTTGCTATGATATATTTAGCAAGCCTACTTTTCTAATATTTATTGCTGCGTTTTGGTCTCTATCGCATACAAAACCGCAAACGCACTCATATACTCTTTCAGACAAGCTCAACTTGTCTTTTATATAACCGCATTCTGAACACATTTTGCTTGAAGGAAACCATTTATCAATCGTAAGCAGCTGTTTGCCTCTGTCAAATAATTTGTATCTAAGGAACTCTCTAAACATTCCAAACCCGTTATCAATGGTTGATTTGCCCAACTTTAATCCTTGTGAAATGTTACGCAAATTTATATCCTCAACACAAATATAATCGTATTCGTCCGCAAGCGCTTTGCTTAACTTGTGTGTCCAATCTTTTCGTTGGTTGGCAATATGCTCGTGTAGTGTAGCGACTTTAACTTTCTGCTTTTCGTAGTTGTTGCTATGTAGTTTCATTAAGGCTAATTTGCGTTGTTCTTTAGCTAATTTAAATTGTGCTTTTCGGTAGAATTTAGGGTAGTCTGCTCTCGTGCCTTGATTATCAACATAAAAGGAACTACTCGAATAATCTAATCCGATTGACCTATCTTTACTTAGCATAACTTGCGGTTGCGTAAACTCATACTCAGTAAGAATTGAAACATAATACTTGCCACCTGGTGTTTTAGATACGGTGGCTGATTTTATTTTGTGCTCACTTGGTATTTGGCGGTGTAATTTTATTTTTACTAGACCAACCTTTGGAAGTTTAA
>CAZNYY010000413.1:0-2461 GCA_964577335.1 uncultured Oscillospiraceae bacterium
TTTGACGGTGTTATCGCCCCCATGCTTGACGCGCGCCGCCGGCAGGTGTATAATTCTCTATATAAATGGGAGGACGGTAACTTGACGGAAATCACCCAAATGCGGGCAATTTCTGTTGAGGATTTGTGCGGAGAGCTTGGCGGCAAAACCTTGTTTTTAGGTGATGGGGCAGTCGCAAACCGCAGTCAAATTGAAGATTGCATGGGGGTTGGGGCTTTATTTGCCCCCGCTCATTTAATGTTTCAGCGGGCATCGTCCGTGGCGGAGGCGGCAGAGAAATTAAAACAAATAAATGCGGACGAGCTTTTGCCTTGCTATATCAGAAAACCGCAGGCAGAGCGGGAGTTGGAAGAAAAAAGGAGGGCGGGAAAATGATAGCGTTAGGCTCCGACCATGGGGGGTTAAAGTTAAAAGAAGCAATTAAAGCACACCTTTTGTCAAAGGGACTGCAAGTTCGTGACATGGGCACTACAAGCGAGGCGGCATGTGATTATCCTGACATAGCAAAGACAGTGGCAAGGGTTGTTTTGTCGGGAGAGGCGGAGTGTGGAATACTGTGCTGCGGCACGGGCATAGGGGTTTGCATTGCGGCAAACAAGGTTTCGGGTATTCGTGCCGCACTTGTGTGCGAACCCGTTTCGGCACGCCTTGCGAAGGAGCATAATAACGCAAATATGCTTTGCCTCGGCGGCAGAATTACGGGGGATGTGCTTGCCTGCGAATCGGTTGATGCATGGCTTTCGGCAAGCTTTGGCGGCGACAGGCATTTGAGTAGGATAAATAAAATTACGGCTATGGAACAAGGAGAGTGAGTAAATGAAATGCCCTTACTGCGGATTTCTTGAAAGCAAGGTTATAGACACAAGACCAACCGACGAAGGAGTGGCTATAAGACGGCGGCGTGAGTGCATGAAATGTGAAAAGCGTTTTACAACTTACGAAAAGATTGAAAGCATCCCTATTATGATAATTAAAAAGGATAACCGCCGTGAACTGTTTGACCGGGAAAAGCTTTTGGGCGGACTTTTAAAGGCATGCCAAAAGCGCCCTGTTTCTGCCGAGGCGCTTGAGGGTATTGTAAACGACATTGAAACAAAAATTGAAAACTCGCTTGAAAGGGAAGTTTCAAGCGACCAAATTGGCGAATTTGTTATGGAAAGGCTTAAAGATATTGACGAGGTGGCATATGTACGCTTTGCTTCTGTCTATCGCCAGTTTAAAGATATCAGCACGTTTATGAGCGAGCTTAACAAACTGCTGGCGGACAGGAAACGGGATTAATTGGATGTTTCTATCGTTTCGGGCGGGGCGGGCGGGGTGGGCGAGTACCTCAGTATTATTTGGGTTGCGGAGGTTTTGATGCCTTCAACATCAATATTCGAGTTTACGGCGTATGTTACCGTTTCTGCCATTTGAGGGGACAAAAGCTTTATTATAAACGCTGCCAAAAGCAAAACAGCACTTGCGGCAGAGCGTATCGCAAAAAACTTTATACGCCTTTTTAACTTGCTTTTTTTTGTTACGGCTTTTCTTTTATACCTTCTTCTGGCTGCTGCCATTTTACTCACTCCTTCCGATTAAAGCAGACAGGCTTTTATTTATATATATTATAACTCGTACAAATATATTCATGTGAGGACAAATTAATGAAAAACATTCTTAAAATTATACATCTTGCAAAAAAATACAAATGGACACTGATAATTGCGGGATTTGCGATGCTTGTGCAAACCGGAATATCCCTTTACACGCCGCAGATTTTGCGTGAATTTGTGGCGGTGTTTGAAAGTGACAGGACAACTCTTGCCGAGAAGGCACCCGTATATGCCCTTATACTGCTTGTGCTCTATCTTCTTGAGGCATGTTCACAGTTTTTCCGCTCGTATCTGACACATTATGCGGCCTGGAGTTTTGTGCATGATATAAGGATTAAGCTTTACGACCATATACAGCATCTGTCCCTCAAATTTTTTCACGACAAGCAAACAGGGCAACTGATGAGCCGTATTTCAAGCGACACGGCAACGCTTGAACTGTTGATAGCCCATGCACTGCCCGAGTCAATTGTAAATTTCATACTTCTTTTCGGTGTTATGGCTATTTTAATTTCGATAAACCTTCCCCTTGCCTTAGCGTCATTTGTGGTGGTTCCTCCTATTATGTACCTTGTGTACCGTTTTACCACGAAAGTGCGTCCCCTGTTTCAGGAAGCGCACCAGAGAACGGCGGAGCTTTTTGCGGTGCTTCAGGACAACATTACGGGCATTAAAGAAATTCAAATATTTAACAAACAGAATGAAGAACGGGAGAGGGTTGCGGAGGTTTCGGAGCGTTATACTCGAGTAAACCTGATGGCTTTGAGGAAAAGTGCCTTTTATCATCCCACCATAGGCTTTTTTAATAAATTGGGAACTGTTATAATGGTCGCTATCGGCGGGCATCTTGCATCAAACGGCACCCT
>CAZNYY010000414.1:0-2454 GCA_964577335.1 uncultured Oscillospiraceae bacterium
TGCTATAAATGCCTGTGAGTTTTATCACGATGGGCGAACAGCCATTGCCGAGATTACGGGCAAAATGCTTTCAGATGCCGGGGCGGACGAGAGCGAGGCGGATAATATTTCTTCACTCCTTCGTAGTATCGACGGGGTTTTGACCGGAATTTCTATAAAGGAAAAGGACGGCGCACTTAAAGTTTCCATGCGCACCGGGGGAGAAATAGATGCCGCTAAAATATGTGCCGCTCTGGGCGGCGGCGGGCATAAACGTGCCGCAGGTGCCGTTTTTGAGGGTAGCGCGGACGAACTTAGGGACAAGCTTGTTAAAATGATAGGAGAATGTTTTTAGCGCTATGAACGGAATTGCGGTTATTTGGAAGCCTTCGGGGATTACAAGCCATGACGTAGTGTACAAGGTAAGGCGCACTTTAAAAATGAAAAGAGTGGGGCATACTGGCACATTAGACCCGATGGCAGAGGGAATTTTGCCTATATGTGTGGGGCGTGCAACCCGTGCGGCGGATATTGTCGGCGGCAGTGAAAAGGAGTACCTTGCGGTGATGCGCCTTGGGGTGGAAACCGATACATTGGATGCCGAGGGTGAAATCATAAAAACTTGTGATGCCAATGTTTCGGATGATGATATTTTGTCCGCCGTATCACAGTTTAGCGGCGAAATCATGCAAATTCCGCCGATGTATTCTGCTGTTCATCACGAGGGGAAAAGGCTTTATGAACTGGCACGGAAAGGGATTACCGTTGAGAGAAAACCAAGGAAAATAACTATCCATTCCCTGTCGGTGCTAAATATATGCGGCAACGATGTGACGCTTAATATAGTTTGTTCAAGAGGGACGTACATAAGAACCCTTTGTGCGGATATAGGCAGTGTTTTGGGCTGCGGAGCACATATGAGCAGTTTGGAACGCACCCGAAGCGGAGTTTTTGACAAAGAAAAATCTGTAACCCTTGCGCAGTTTGAAGAAGAAGGGGCAGCGCATCTAATGCCTGTTGATACCCTTTTTATGCATTTACCGAAAATAATTTTAACGCCGTATCAGGAAACCCGTGTTAAAAACGGGGCAGTAATATATTTGGAAGTACCAAGCGGAGAATACCGTTTGTATGCCGAAAATGGTGATTTTCTGTGTGTTTCCCGTACTATAAACGAAGGTGAACGGGCGGCTTTAAAAATGGTTATAGGTTTTTATTGAAATATGCGGAACGGAGAATGGATATGAAGCATGCGGTAGCTCTGGGAAACTTTGACGGGGTTCACCGTGCCCACGGCGAGCTTATAAGAAAGCTTGTAGATTATGCGGGCGAAAAAAACATGAAAAGTGTGGTTTATACCTTTGATAAGCACCCCTCTACTCTGCTTGGGGACTTGACTATAAAAACAATCACTTCAAATGACGAAAAAAGGGAAATACTGTATAACATGGGCGTTGACGAGGTTTATTTTGAACCTCTCACGGCAAAGCTTTTAAACACCTCACCCGAGGTTTTTATAAAAGATATTTTAATGAGAAGATTTGATGTCGGCATGGCGGCGGCGGGCTTTAACTACCGCTTTGGGAAAAACGGCGAAGGTAACACGAATGACCTTTGTGCCCTTGGCAAAAAATATGGGTTTGACGTTTTAATTGCGGACGAGGTGACTTTGGATGGGGCAACCGTCAGCAGTACGGAGGTTAGAAAAGCCCTTTTATCGGGAGAAATTGAGCGTGCAAACAATCTTTTGGGACGTACATATTCCCTTTTCGGAGTTGTGGTGAAAGGGAAGGAACTGGGGCGTACTATCGGCTTTCCAACATTAAATATAGAACTTGCGCAAAAAATGCTTTCCCCAAAGAACGGGGTTTATGTAAGCCGAACCGAAATTGAAGGTGTTCTACACGAAGGTGTAACGAACATAGGCACAAACCCTACCGTTGAAAATGCCGTACCAAGGGCAGAAACCCATGTTTTCGGGTTTGACCGTTTTGTTTACGGCAGCCGTATAAAAGTTTTTCTTCTGCAAAGAATACGGGATGAAAAACGGTTTTCGGGCGTGGACGAGCTAAAGGCGCAAATTGCCGAAGATGTAAAACATGCAAAGAAGATTTTTAAAAATACTAATTTATGATAAAAAACTGTTGACAAATTTATCATATGGGTATATACTGTTATAAAGACTGTATTGGAGAAAAGTGTTATGTTTAATTTATCTACACAAAAACTTAACCTACTACTATCCTTGCCGGCGGCTTTTGCTACCCGGTTTAGTCCTTTATGGTCTGATTATCCGTGTTCCGGATAAAAACTTTAAGGATTAGGCGGCTAAGCGAAAGCTTAGCCGCTTTTTTGTTTTTATAATTTTAAGGAGGATTTAGTTTGAATGAATTCAAACTAAGCCTCCGGCGGAATTTACTGCGCCGCCGAAATTTTCGTCTGCGGACGAAACGGCGATGCGCATAAGTTCCATTT
>CAZNYY010000415.1:0-2451 GCA_964577335.1 uncultured Oscillospiraceae bacterium
TCATCCGTAATATATCTTGCACTCGGCTTTTTTAATATACTGTTTGCGTGGCTTGGTATGGTTTGTTTTCTGGTTCCGCTTATAATGGCGTTCGTTGGACGTGGAAAACTGTATTGCAACAAATACTGCGGCAGGGGTCAACTTTTTACGTTGCTTGGGAGGGATTTGGGGGGTTCGCTAAAGAAAAATCCACCCGCATTTATCAGGTCAAAATGGTTTAGATACGGGTTTTTAACCTTTTTCATGACAATGTTCGGCATAATGGTATATACCACATACCTTGTTTTTGCGGGACAGGAATTAAGCCACGCCGTAAAATTGCTTTGGATGTTCCGTCTGCCGTGGGCATGGGTGGATGTTTCAATTGTATCCCCATGGGTTGCACAGTTTGCCTTCGGGTTTTACGGGGTTATGCTCACTTCAACGGTTTTGGGTCTTGCCACAATGATTTTGTTCAAACCCCGCACATGGTGTGTTTACTGTCCGATGGGTACCATGACCCAAGGAATATGTATGGTGAAAAACGGTTATGAGTTAAAGGAGAGTTCAAAAGATGCATGAACAGGCAAAAAAAATTGCAGAGCTTTTGAAGGTTCTTGCAAACGAAAATAGACTGATGATATTGTGCGCCCTAATGGATGGGGATATGACAGTGGGTGAACTTTGCGCCAAGGTGACGGGTATCAGCCAGCCGGCATTATCCCAACATCTGTTGCTAATGAGGGCATCAGGGATTTTAGACTCGGAAAAAAAAGGGCAAAATGTCACCTATACCATTGCGGACCATAGGGTTGACGAAATAATAAACGTTTTGAAAAATTATTATTGCAAGGAGACGGAGAATGAATAAACTGATGATAATGATAATTGCGTTTGCGGGCATAATTACAGGCTGCTCTCCTACTCCATCCGAAACCCCCAAAAATCCGAAAGCACAGTACAAAACTATTACCCCAAATGAGGCGCATACTATGATGAGTGAGAGTTCGGGCTATATCCTGCTTGATGTGCGAACCCCTGAGGAGTTTGAGCAGATACGAATTGACGGGGCTGTTCTCATCCCCGATTATGAGCTTGCAGAAAGAGCGCCGGAAGAACTTGCTGATCAAGAACAGATTATATTGATTTACTGCCGCAGTGGTCGACGCAGCGCCGATGCAGCAAGCATCCTCGCAAAAATGGGCTATATAAATGTTTATGATTTCGGCGGTATAAATAGTTGGGGACACGAAACTGTAAGCGGGAAATGAAATTTTCTACTGGAATAAAAACACCGCTTATTATTATTCTATCCCCAGTAATCTTTCTGCATTGCCATGGGCAATAGCCTCAAACTGTTGTGCAGACAAACTCCCGTCCTGTTTGAGTTGTTTTAAAAAGTTCGTTAGCACAAAGTCATACTCACCCGCAAAGCAAATATCCGTACCAAACATGGTTCGATCGCTAAACTCACGAAGGAATTGCACTGCATATGCCGGGTCACGTCTCATAGCATTTCCGCCGCTGACGGCGGACAAATCAAGCCATAAATTCGGATGATCACGCAACAGCGCCGGCACTGCGCCCTCCTCATCAATGGGATAGTCCGGGTAGCCTGTACGGTCACCTTCCTTGCGTAATGTACCTAACTCTGCCCAAAAAGCGGGTCCGTGTCCAATAAAAATAAGATCGGGAAACCGTTCTAAGCACTTTCTCAATTGCGGTAGTCCCCTGTCATCGTACAACCCGTAGTTGTATCCTCGGCATCCCGATAAATCAAAGAGCAGTGGCATCCCAATATGCTCGCAATGGTGAAATAGATTTTGCAGCTTCGGGTCTGAAAACTCCATGTTGGGTAGCACTTCACCCACCCCACGGCAACCCTGTCTCTTGAAAAACTCAAGAAGGATGCCCAATGGCGCATCTGACGCATTCTCCATAACACGAGGATCAATATTGCAAAACGGAATAAAACGCCCATCCGATGCATCACAAATATCAATCAGCTCACCAACGGACTGTGGCAAATACACCTCACTGCTCACCAGCGGGAGTAGTACAGCACGGTCAATCTCAAGTTCATCGTGAATCTCAATGAGTTCCTCCTCATTTGGAAATATCAAACGAAAGGAATCCCTCTGCTCATCATAGCCATAAGGATATGGGTATTTGTAGAGATGTGCGTGAATGTCCAAAAACATGAAATTCCTCCTTTATATTTATCTGCTAATAATACTTTCAAGAGTGCAAAGACCTTCTTCTTAACATGCACAAAAATTTGTAATTTCTGAATATCTTTTACTTCTGCTGCCTCTTTGATTGTATCAAATGTCAATTAATATGTCAATAAATCTTCTCATCGAAAAATTCCATAAAAAATCCTGTAAACTATGTCAAACATAATTTACAGGATATTCTGTTCCGGCAGCGACCTACTTTCCCAGGCAGTCACCCGCCAAGTATCATCGGCGC
>CAZNYY010000416.1:0-2451 GCA_964577335.1 uncultured Oscillospiraceae bacterium
ATTCATGGGATATAGTTGGCAGGTTGTTTGTAATTCGTGTCCTTATAACTTCAGGTTTTACCTTATATATACCCGAAGCCTCACGGTCTGTAACCTTGCCCGTTGCAACGGGAATACCAAACTTCTCTCTAATGCTCTGCACAATGTCTGCGATATTAACTTTGTTACTCTCGCCATCTCGGGCACGTTCAGTATTCCATCTGTCTTCAAATTCGGCATCCACGGCAACGTCCTTGTTTCTGCTGCTTAAAACCTCGCCTCCCATGTTTCCGTCTGAATATAAGTTTCTGACATCAGTATTGCCCTCGCTCTCCAATGAATTTTTTTCAGAGTTTTTCATATAATAGCTATTGACAATATCTTCTTTATGTAGTATATTGTTATTAGAAGCGAGAATGGTGTTCAGCCGAGGCAATTGGAGCCTCCTGCTACGAAGCCATTCTTCGCTTTTATTTTCATCAATATACCTCAGATTTCCTAAATCTAACTGATTATTTATAAAGCCGACGATTTCATTTTTACCAGTTTTCTCATTTGTTTTGGAATATAAGCTTGCAACATCGTTAATTTCTGTAAAACCCCGTTTTTTGTTAAGGTGAATAGCAACTACAATTTCATGACCGCTCTCGCTTTTTAACGTTGTAAGCACCACCAAGGAACGCGGAACACCTTTTGAAGTAGTTCCCCTGTCGGTGCTCGAATTAAACACCATAACAGGGTCAGCCAATTCAGACGGCAATTTCTTTAACTCATCTATTGAAATCTCATGCGCAAAATCGGTCCCGCCTGTAACTTTGTTTACTACCCCCGATGTCACTACCATAGGCAGTTTATCCGCCCCCAATGCCTGTAATACAGCAGGCGTATCTCCAAGCTCCAACGGCTTGCCGAGCTTGCCGCGCAACTCCTGTATCTTAGCTACAATTTGCGGGGTTCTGCTTTTGATACTCGACAATGTTTGCAATTGACTGTTTGCCGTTTCCCACTCGTCAAGCCGCTTTGAAAAGTCCTCAATCGCCTTTTCATCAGCTTTAAATAACCCAAATTCCTCGTTCCCAAGAGAATATTTTTGCTCCCCTCCCCGATATGCAGTGTAAAAATCCCGAAACGCTTTCTTAGCACCCTCCACATCTGTCACAAAAGATGGCGGAGTATCTTCGTATAGCTGATAACTTAGATTTGCTAAAACTTCTTCGTCTGCTTTGTCTACGGTCGCATGCTTACCCATCCTTGAAAAGTACCAATCAGATTCTTCCACAAATCCTTCCCTGTCCAAGAAGGGAGATAAGCTTTGGCGCAAGGTGTCGTATATCTCCGGCATAACCATTTTTATGGCGTGAACTGTTTCGTGTTGACTTATTTCTCTAATAGGATATTCGCTGTCTGCGTTAATATAGATGGTCTTGTTAACATAATTATATGTTCCGTCTTTTTTTACGGCAACAGGCTTGCCGTCCTCATTAAGAACCGACACTTCTCCCACAAAGAATGCAGTCAGAAACCCATTTTCCATATTTTCGGTCGATATGCGTGACATCTCTTGCGTATAATCGGCTTCCCTGACGGCATTATAAACTATTGTTGACCCTCGGTCGGCGGGGTCCCGTGCTTCCCGAGTGTTTCTCGCCATGCCAGCGCCTTCTTTTCGTCCTCCGATATCTGTTCCGGCGTTCTGTTCTCTCCTATTACCTCGTCCAACAGCGACAGTTTCATCGCCTCTCGTTTTTTCTGAAGCTCCCGTTTCTCCTGTGACATGAATATCCCCCTCTCCTTTGACCGTGTCATTTTTATTTGCTTTAATTATATCACTTTGCGCCGATTTTTCAACAGAAGATTTCCCCTTTGGCGCACTGCTGTAAAATTTCTTTTCAAGCGGTTTCCTGCCCCCTAAAACCTCTCCGATATTGTCCCTAAGCTTAAAAGGCAGTACAGCCCCCACAACCTCGCCCGATGCATCCCTCACAACTAAACTGTGCCCCGAAGCATCGTCAGTGCTATTATCAACAAAAAACCTATTCCCATTTTTATTGAAAATATCAACATACCTTTTACTGTATCCAAAGTATTTCTCACCGTCAGTAAAAACATATACACCATCAATTAAGAAGGGGTTCTCTGTAAACTCATGCACAGCCCCCGGGTTATCTATATATGACATTATCTTTTCGTTCTGAACAGCCCCGATATTGGAACGATGCGTGTTTTTCTCGTTGTTTTTTTGGACGATGTAATCAAGACCGCTTTTGTCAACGGACATGATAAAATGATTGTTTGTCGTAAACAGCTTGCCCCCGCCCGTTTCATAGTAAGGAATATCCCCCGGCACATCGACAAACTCTTTTAATACCCTGCGCTCAATCGGAAGGGCTTCTATTTCCGCCCTCTTTGCCTGTGCCGCCGCTTTATTGCTTTCGATTTGAGCAGATGCACTTATAAGAGTGTCGAAATCAG
>CAZNYY010000417.1:0-2446 GCA_964577335.1 uncultured Oscillospiraceae bacterium
ATGGTGATTATTTAAGAGATGATTTATCAGAGGTTGTGTACTACAATATAGATTACCGGATTGATAATGACCGCATAGTAATACCTTTGACCAAAAAACAACAACGTGCCAATCTTCAGGTTGTAAGAAAAGTTGATGAGCTGGGCAGAATTATAATTCCCCCATATCTTAGAAAAATTTATCATCTCACAAGGGAAACAGGAATTGAAATCAAGAAAAATAATATTCTCATATCCAATAACTTCGAGCGAAAAGTAAAGATAAATGAACTTGGTATGATAACAATTCCGGAAGATGTTTTGGATGTTCTTAAAATTAAATCAATGACAGAATTAAGCATTGAAGCAGGCAAAAATATTATTCTATCAGTGGTGTTAAAGAGATAATAATTAAACTTTTTCATATTTGTTAAGTGTTTTTGCATTTTTATTCCTAATATTAAGTGTACAGGTTAATTCTATAATATAAGACTGAGGTAAAAATACTTGTAATACAAAAACAAGCAGTTCATAAAAACTATTATAAAAAAGTAATAAAGTTGAAACCTTTTTACAATTGCAATCGTGTTATTAGTGAAGGGAGTTTGAGGTTTATGGAAAAGTTGCCCTTGTTCGTTCAAGGAAAAAAATATGTTGCAAAATATTCTCATGAAGCGCTAACCGCGGCGTATGATAGGCATTTTGATATGATATATCGAATTTGTTATACCTTAATGGGTAATGTACATGATACGGAAGATGCGGTTCAATCTGTATTTATCAAGCTTTTTAACAGTAAGATGTGTTTTTCAGATATTGAGCATGAAAAGGCATGGCTGATTAAGGTTGCTCAAAATCAATGCAGGGATTACCATAAGCAATGGTGGCGAAAGAAGGTAACATTTACTGAGTCTACGAAAGAACATGCTGTGCATACACGGGAATCAAATCCGGTATTGGATGAGGTGATGGCACTACCTAAAAACCTCAGAGTGGCACTCTATTTATATTACTATGAAGGATATAAACAATCAGAAATTGCAACGCTTTTAGGAATCAACATAAATACTGTCAAAACCCGCATACGACGCGGAAAGCAGTGTCTAAAAATAAAGTTAGGAGAGAATATGTATGGAAAGTAAAATTAAAAATGCCTTTGAGCAAATTTCACCAAGTAACACGCAGAAGGAAACCATTTTGAAAAATGTACTAAACCCAAAAAAAATTTCCCCCAAAAAGCATACGAGAGAAAAGGTTTTTATTGGGATAAGTGCCGCTGTTGCTGTTCTTACTCTTATCCTATACCTTGTGCCTATTTACCCTGCGCCAAATGTTGCTTTCGCTCTATCAGTTTCTGACGAAGAAGATGGTAGAATTAAAATTATGGATCACTATCGAGAAAGAAAAAACTATACGTCCAAAGTCAGTAATGTTAATTCGCGCCCCAGTTTAGAGTTTTATATCGAAGGCAAGGATATAGCGGAAATTGAACTAACCTGTGAAAATGAATACCTTTATGTTGTTGATTGGACCAAAACCCAGGAGGAAAAATTTTGGAATCCAGAAGTATACCAAACTTTTGATGAAGCAACTCAACGTTCCACATTTTATCCGGAACGACTATATGACAAAACAGTGAAACTCACCTTTTCGAAAGAATTTAACGACTACGATCAAATCTGGTATCGATGGACGGCATGGGATTTATACACTTGGGCAGCAGAAGACAATTTTTCTAAATTTCAAGGTGTGGGTGTTGCAGAGAAAAAAGAATTATCACAAAAGGAAAGGCTAAATATAGCTTCGGGAGATAACGGCACAGCAAACGGACATATCTTACTGGAGGGTTATCCTAAAGAGAAGCTACAAGATAAGATACTAATGAAAATTACAGATCATGAAGGGAATGTTGAGATTAGAACAATTTATATCAACATTATAAATAACGAAATTGGTCAGACCGTTGTTAACGCAGAGTTTCAGACCGTTGTTAACGCAGAGTTAAAGTAGAAATATAGATGAGCGGAACAGGGAAAAGTAATTGATAACATTCAAAACACTATGTAAACCTCTATCATCAGTAAAAAGGAAACAACTGATGATGGGGGTTTTAATGGTTAAAATCTCATGACTGGGTTGGAAAAAGTATTTGGTGTATTTCCTTTGATTCAATGTCTGAAACAGATTGGGTCATAAATCAAACGCTCTATGTTAGTGTTTCAACATCTCCTGATGATGAACATATATTAACTATTTTTGGAACAAATCTGTAATATGCAAATACCTTTTTTAAATTATTTCCAAAAAAGGTGTTGACAAATAACGACTACTGATGTAGAATTATATTAACTACTTAGGTAGTCATTATTGCAATGGAGGAATTATCATGTCAGAAAAGCAACCTTATGTAACAGAATCGGAATATGAAGTGATGAAAGTCTTGTGGAGTGAGGACAAAAAATTTACTT
>CAZNYY010000418.1:0-2445 GCA_964577335.1 uncultured Oscillospiraceae bacterium
TTGAAATCCCCACAAACAAGCCGCTAAAGCGAGAGGACCTCTCAGACCATGTTTATAAAAATGAAAAGGCAAAGCTTGATGCGGTAGTCACAAGAATTGAGGACTGCAACCGCCGAGGCCAGCCTGTTTTGGTGGGTACTATTTCAATTGAAAAGTCAGAAGAAATAAGTGCCATGCTAAAGCGCCGCGGGATAAAGCACGAGGTGCTAAACGCAAAACATCACAGCCGTGAGGCGCAGATTGTGGCGCAAGCGGGTAAACTTGGTGCGGTTACTATTGCCACTAATATGGCGGGTAGGGGTACTGACATAGTTTTGGGCGGAAATGCGGAGTTTTTGGCAAAAAATGATATGGCAAAGGCGGGTTACAGCGATGAACTTATCGCCGAGGCAACCGGTTTTTCCGAAACCGAGAACGAGGAAATACTGGATGCAAGAAAAACATATGCCGAACTTTATTCAAAACACAAAGCCGCCGTTTCGGGTGAGCATGGTGAGGTTATTGCCGCAGGCGGGCTTTTTATTCTGGGAACAGAGCGGCACGAATCACGCCGCATAGATAATCAGCTTCGAGGACGTGCGGGGCGTCAGGGTGACCCCGGCGCATCATGCTTTTTCATTTCTCTTGAAGATGATTTGATGAGACTTTTTGGTTCTGAAAGAATAAAAGGAGTTGTTGATGCCTTAGGGCTTGAGGACCATGAGCCGATTGAGCATAAAATGCTTTCAAAAGCAATTGAAAATGCACAAAAAAGGGTTGAGGGCAACAACTTCCAAATAAGAAAGCACGTTTTGCAGTATGACGATGTAATGAACAAGCAGAGAGAGGTTATTTATTCTCAGCGGCAAATGGTGCTAAACGGCGAAAACATTCGGGATTTTGTTATCAGCATGGGCGAGAATATTGTGGACGATATGCTTGGCATATATGTTTCCGAGTCGGATTATCCTGAGGACTGGAACTGGGCAGGAATGCTTGAATATGCAAACAGTATTTTTGCATCTAATCCGCCTGTGGAGTTTTCGGATGCGGAAAAAGTTAAGTTTGATAAGAAATCACTGCGTGATTATTGGGTCAATTTAGTTCACACACTCTATGCGGCAAAAGAAGCCGAGTTTGGTGAGGATATGCGTGAAATAGAGCGGGTTATCTTACTTCGTGCGGTTGACAACCGATGGATGACGCATATAGATGAGATGGACCAACTGCGGCAGGGCATAGGGCTTAGGGCCTACGGACAAAGGGACCCCGTTGCCGAATATAAAATTGCGGGCTTTGACATGTTTGAGGAGATGATAAGCAGTATCAGGGAGGATACCTTGAAATATTTGATGCATGCCGCAAAGACACAGAATATCCAGCGTGAGCAGGTGGCAACACCAATTACCGCATCTCACGGGGACGGCAGTGAAGAGAATAAACCCGTTAAAAAAGCTGCAAAAGTGGGCAGGAATGATGATTGTCCCTGCGGCAGCGGCAAAAAGTATAAAAAATGCTGCGGGGCTAATTCGTGATAGAATACTTGGGTTTTACGTCGCACAGAGGGGATGGTTTTCATAATGTTGGAGTTTGAGCAATATAGGCTTGATTTGTCCGCACTTGAAGAGGATATAAACGAGCTTTATTCTGCTTTGGGTATAGAAAAAGACCTTAAGGAATTAGCTGTAATTGAGGAGGAGAGCGCACAGCCCGACTTCTATAATGATATGTCGGCATCCCAAAAGGTTTTAAAAAGAATTAAACAATTAAAAACAAAAATACAGAATTTTAATGATTTAAAGTCAAAATGGGAAGATGCCTCCACCTTGGTGGAGCTTGGTATTGAGGAGGACGATGCAAGTGTGCTAGGCGAGGTTGCCGCACAGTACGAAAGCTTGAAGGAGACACTTGAAGCTACCAGAATAGACGCACTTTTAAGCGGACCGTATGACAAAAACAATGTTATTCTTACAATTCACGCCGGCGCAGGAGGAACCGAGGCGCAGGACTGGGCGGAAATGCTTTTTAGGATGTACTGCCGCTTTGCCGAGCGGAGGGGCTTTAAAACTACAACTTTGGATTATCTTGACGGCGAGGAGGCGGGCTTAAAAAGTGCTACAATACTAATTGAAGGGTTCAACGCATACGGCAATTTAAGATGCGAAAAGGGGGTTCACCGCTTAGTGCGAATTTCTCCCTTTGATTCGTCCGGCAGGCGGCACACGTCCTTTGCCTCCCTTGAAATAATGCCTGAAATTGATGATGATATTGACATAAACATAAACCCCGACGATTTGAAGGTTGATACCTATCGTGCAAGCGGAGCGGGGGGGCAGCATGTAAATAAAACAGAGTCTGCAATACGCATCACTCATATTCCGACGGGGGTTGTGGTGTCCTGCCAAAACGAGAGGTCACAGCACCAAAACAGGGATATGGCAATGAAAATGCTAAAGTCAAAACTTT
>CAZNYY010000419.1:0-2442 GCA_964577335.1 uncultured Oscillospiraceae bacterium
TAAGGAACAAACGAACAACCTCTGCCTCCGAACGAGAATGCTTCATGCAGTACGTTTTTAGTTTTAACCGGAGGGAAGGCTCCACTCTTGACTGGATAGGCTCACTGCGTTTTTCTGTGATTCTCATTGTTTTTACTCCTCTTTTCTTGACGTACGGAAAAATCTTTTTTTTGGACATGGGAATAATTTAGCTCAAATCAAGCACAAAATCAAGCCGAATAAAAAAATAAATACAAATAAATACAAATTGCGCTTGATTTATTCCTGTTTTTGTGCTATTTTAATCACAGAGTAGCAGCAAGGGGGTTGTCATGGGCAAAATATTCGGAGAAAAATTAAAAGAGTTCATTGCCCAATCCGGTCTTTCGGAAGCGGAGTGGGCAAAACTACATGGATTCCCACAGCGGTCAGTAAACTCCTGGGTTAATGGCAAGAGAAATTGCCTACTCAAGAACGCAAGGCGCATCGCCGTGGCGTGTGGTTGTAAGCTGTCCGATATATCATCCTATTCAGTCGATGATACCGCCGAAGAAGTAAAGAGTCGCTTTGCATTTATTTCAAAATTAAGCAGTTATGAATATTCTGAACTTGTCAATGCCTATGAGGATGGGCGGCTGGACCTCTCGCAAATAGCAAAATCAGATGACATTGAAAACTTCCGAGACAGGGCGATAGCCGCCATTGCCCGACTGGATATTTCCGCTGACATTAAAGGAAAAGTAATTGACCTAATAAGCAAGCTGGATCAAATAAAGGAAACCCCATGAAAACCGCGTTCAGCATCTTACTATCCCTGGTAATCACCGGGTGTTCGTGTTTTGTGCCCAGCAAGCAGCAGATCACTGTATGCGCCTACCCGTACGACAGCAAGCTGTATATAAACGGGCAAGTGTTCACCTCCTCCCCGGCGATTGCAGATGTTCCGCGAAACCGCAATGTGCAGATACAATGTGCAAAGGATGGATATTATCCCTATGGAAAGACGGTTGACACAAGGATTAGCACGACCGGGATACTGGATATCATTGGCTGCGCCGTGTTCTTGATCCCCGGCATCGGCCTGATTACTTCTGGTGCTTGGTGCTTGGAAGAGGATACCGTGAATATCGTACTGCACCCGGTGGAGAAATAATTATTTTCACCCGAAAAGCCTATTTTTGCCAATGACACATTGCATGACACTTCCATGACATTTCTCATGTCACTTTATCTTGTTGATTATCATATATATGTCACTTTATGACATATATAAGTACTAATATATGTATATAAATAATATAAAAAAAGAGAGAAAATATTTAAAGTATATATAGCGAATTAGGAACCTTAATGTGTCATATATGACATATTGTTGATAGTCAATATTTTATAAATGTCACTTATGACACATTGATGTGACATATGTCATGAATTTTTCTTATTTAACCCCATTTACCCGAAACAAAATAAGATCAATCCCAATTCGAGCTTTTTAAGGCCTTTATTAGCTAACCAGGTATAACCCTCTTTGTTTTCCTGCTATGCTCGATTATCTTTTTTTATTGCCTATGTAAAAAAATGAAAATCAGCTATACTGACTTATTGCCATTTTTATCCGAGATAATGGCTCTCACTCGTTGTGAGCAGAGAGTTTTTGTCTATTGCCTCAACCACTGCCCTCGACCTGTCTATTATTCCGAGGACACCCGGATTATTGCCCAAGCCCTGTCATTGCATATCCGTACCGTCGAGAGGGCACTTCGGACAATCAAATTTTCGCCTATCCTAGGTTCCTGCGTGTCACCAGTCAAATACAATCATCAAGAGGAGTTGTATCATGAGTTCAGAGACAGACAATTTAATACCAACGCCAACACCGTACAAGAAGAAACGATCTGAGAATAATCTCAAATGGATTGCTCTTATGAAAGAGATGAAAGACCTCGGTTATTTTGCACAGCCAATGTTTCTCGACAAGTGGATGCGATACCGAGTTATGACTGTCCTCATCAACCACCTGGCATACGTTTTGAAAAGAGAACCTTTAAGAGTTTATCAAGCAGCGCTTTGTAGGGCTGAGAGAACACGCATTGGAAGACCTTACACAGCTTTTAAGCAAGCAAGACCGCCGAAAGGGCAAGAGGAAGAGGCACGCCAAGCTAGGGGAATGCACGTTTTCTGTCCTGGTTGCGGCTTGGACCTGTTGGAATGTGGACGAGAGACCCGCGCGGAAGTCCAGCGAGCGATTAGGCAAACGCAGCAACTCCACACAAATTCCACCGCAATTCGGAAATCTAAGCAGAGAAATGCTCATAATAAATGAGCGGAAGTCCCCACATTTTATTTTTCATTCGTGTTTTGCAAAGGGCGTTTGGGCATAGGGGGGCGGAGACCTTTGCGGGGGGGTATATATCGTTATAGCGGGTTTACTCCCCGTGTTTTTCAAAATTGGTTTTGTATTAC
>CAZNYY010000420.1:0-2433 GCA_964577335.1 uncultured Oscillospiraceae bacterium
TGACGGCATTTTGGTAAACCAACACGAAAGCCCGTACTATGATAACGATGCCGCCGCAATGGGTGCAACCCACAGACAGCTTCGTGCGGCATTTCCCATAAGCCTTGTGTATCAGGCGCATATTCCGACATACCCTTCGGGGCATTGGATGTTCGGCTTTGCGGCAAAAAAGTATCATCCCGTAAACAATGTTGACCTTGATAGATGGAACGATTTGGGGATTAAAACGGGATATTATAACACAAAGCTGCATAAAGGAGCTTTTGCAATACCAAACTATGTAAAGGAGCTGCTTTTGAATGCTTGAGAAAAACACATTTACTTTTTTGGGCTTTGACAACTCCTATGAGGAGAGCAGTCTTGTTATTTTCGGCGCACCTTTTGACGGTACCGCCTCGTACCGTGCGGGGTCAAGGTTTGCCCCGTCGGCGATGAGGGCGGCAAGCTTTTCAATAGAAACTTACAGCCCCTATCTTGACAGGGATTTGGAGGATGTACGGGTTTTTGACGGGGGGGATATTGAATTTCCCTTTGGGAACACCGAAAAAGTGCTTTCTATGATTGAGGAGTTTTCGGATAAAATATTGTCCGACGAAAAACTGCCCCTGATGATAGGGGGAGAACATCTTGTAACCCTTGGCGCAGTGCGCTCCATGGTAAAAAAGTACCCCGATTTATGCATACTGCATTTTGATGCGCATACCGATTTGCGGGACGATTATTTAGGTGAAAAATTGTCCCATGGAACGGTGATGCGAAGGTGCCATGAACTGGTGGGGAATAACAGGATATTCCAGTTTGGAATAAGAAGCGGGGAGAGGGACGAGTTTTTGTGGGCAAAAAAGCACACAAGGCTTTGCAAATTTGGGTTTTCCGCCCTTTCCGAAGGCGTGCGGGAAATAGGAAAGCGCCCTGTCTACCTTTCTATTGACCTGGATGTTTTGGACCCTTCCGAGATGCCGGGTACCGGCACACCCGAGGCGGGGGGAGTAAGCTTTTTACAGGTTTTGGATGCACTGGGAGAGGTGCGGGGGCTTAATATAGTAGGGGCGGACATAAACGAGCTTTCGCCTGAACACGACACAAGCGGCATATCAACGTCGCTTGCGTGCAAACTTTTAAGAGAACTTGTTTTGAATATATGTTAGGAGGAGAACAATGGGAAAAGCATTAATTATCGGTGCAGGAGGGGTTGGCAGTGTTGTTGTTCACAAATGCTGTCAAAACCCTGAGGTTTTTGAGGAAATATGCATTGCCAGCAGAACGCTGTCAAAATGCGAGGAATTAAAGAAAAAGCTTGACGGGGGCAAAACAAAAATAAGCACGGCACAGCTTGATGCGGATAATACGGCGGAAATTGTGGCGCTTATAAATTCATTTAAACCCGATATTGTGATAAATGTTGCCCTGCCGTACCAGGATTTAACCATTATGGACGCATGCCTTGAAACCAAGACCGATTATTTGGACACGGCGAATTATGAGCCGAAGGACACTGCGAAATTTGAGTACAAATGGCAGTGGGATTACAGAGAAAAGTTTGAAAAGGCGGGGATATGTGCTATTTTGGGTTGCGGGTTTGACCCTGGGGTTACGGGTGTGTTTTCAGCATATGCCATGAAACATTATTTTGACGAAATTCATTATATTGATATTTTGGACGCAAACGCAGGCGACCACGGCTACCCCTTCGCCACAAATTTTAACCCTGAAATAAATATTCGTGAGGTGACGGCAAAGGGCAGATACTTTGAAAATGGTGAGTTTGTGGAAACCGAGCCGATGGAAATAAAAAGGGTTTACAACTTCCCCCAAATAGGGGAGAAGGATATGTATCTTTTGTATCATGAGGAGTTGGAGTCTCTTTCTAAAAATATAAGCGGAATTAAAAGAATAAGGTTTTTTATGACATTTTCACAAAATTATCTTGACCATTTGCGTGTACTCCAAAATGTGGGCATGACGTCGATTGAGCCTATCGAGTTTGAAGGAAAACAAATTGTACCCCTTCAGTTTTTGAAGGCGGTTTTGCCGGACCCCTCATCACTCGGACCGAGGACAAAGGGCAAAACAAATATCGGCTGTATTTTCAGAGGCGTAAAAGACGGAAAATCCGTGGAATATTACCTGTACAATGTTTGTGACCATGAGGAATGTTATGCCGAGGTGGGTTCACAGGCAATCTCGTATACAACGGGTGTACCCGCAATGATTGGCGCTATGATGGTTTTAACCGGAGAGTGGGATAAACCCGGCGTTTATAATGTGGAGGAATTTAATCCGGACCCCTTTATGGATGCCTTAAACAAATGGGGCTTGCCTTGGCAGGAAGATTACTCGCCACAACTTGTTGATTAGTTATGAATATACAACAATTGACCACCCCTTGTTATATTGTTGATGAGGGGCTGCTTGAAAAAAATTTAAAAATAT
>CAZNYY010000421.1:0-2413 GCA_964577335.1 uncultured Oscillospiraceae bacterium
CAAAAGTGCATCCGCACCAAGCTGCTGTGCTTTTTTGGAAAGGGCTATTCCGTGCGCCGTGTCGTTTGAGCCGGTACCCGCAATAACAGGCAACCTGCCCGCTGTCTTTTGTACAGCATATTCAATCGCCCCTAAATGCTCATGGTCCGGCATGGTGGACGACTCGCCCGTGGTTCCGCACACAACAATAGCGTCCGTACCCGAGGAAATGTGCATCTCAATCAGTTCGCCGATTTTATCTGTATTAACGCCGCCTTCGTCAAAGGGTGTTACAATTGCAACGCCCGAACCGATAAATGGAAGCTTTTTCATTATCCATTCCTCCTTACTTATAAATTAAATTCTATCAGCTTTTTAGCAATTTGAACAGTGTTTGATGCCGCACCCTTTCGGATGTTGTCGGCAACAACCCAAAGGTTTACGCCCGATTTTACGCTTTCGTCACGGCGTATTCTGCCCACGAAAACCTCATCACGCCCCGAGGCTGTAATGGGCATTGGATATTCGTTTTTCGAAACATCGTTTAAAACCACTATCCCAGGTGCATTCTCAAGGGTTTTAATAAGCTCATCCATTTCAAAGTCCTTCTCAAACTCAATATTTATAGACTCGCTATGCCCGTTGTAAACGGGAACCCTTACGGTTGTAGCAGTAATTTTAAGCGTATCATCACCCAAAATCTTTTGTGTTTCCCAAATCATTTTCATTTCTTCCTTGGTATATCCGTTTGGCAAAAACACGTCAATATGCGGCAAGCAGTTGCCTGCAATGGGGTGGGGGAACTGTTTTGGTTCTTCGCCCTTCAGTCCATTCTCAAGGTCCACCCATCCGCCTCGCCCGGCGCCCGAAACCGCCTGATATGTCGAATAAACTATGCGTTTTATGCCGTATTTGTCGTAAAGCGGTTTTACGGCAACCACCGCCTGTATTGTTGAGCAGTTGGGGTTCGCTATAATCCCTTTATGCTTTTTTATCTCCTCGGGGTTTACCTCAGGAACCACCAGCGGAACGCCCTCATCCATTCTCCAAGCGCTGCTGTTGTCAATTACAACACAGCCTTTTTCCGCCGCAATAGGCGCAAACTTTGTACTTGTAGAGCCGCCCGCAGAGAAGAGCGCAATATCAAACCCTTCATCAAACGAATTTTCCGTAAGCTCCTTTACAGTGTATTCCTCACCAAAAAAAGTGACTTTACTGCCTGCTGAGCGGGCAGAGGAAAAAAGTGTATAACTTGCCGGTAGTTTATATTCCTCAAGCACTTGCAAAAATGTTCTTCCAACCATTCCCGTAGCGCCCACAAGGGCTATTTTATAGTTTTTCATATTATCCATGCCTTTCTGCCCACAAACTAAATTCTTTACGTCCTACCCGTAGGCCATGATAGGTCGTAACCCCTAATTTTTTCTTTTAATGTCAGAAAAAGCCGCATAGAGCGGCTTAATCGGCAAAAAAAGCAGATAGCGCTCCAACCCGTCGGGCTGACAACGGCAGGGATATTAACCATACCGCCAGAGGCCTTGCTGCGGATGCAGGGTCCCTTCGGCGTTTTCACCTTTCGCCGCCGACCATTGTCCCCCGCGGACCGTCGCCGGTTACTGATTAAAAACGCACCTCTATCAAAATATTATGAGTAATTATATAATATCATTACTGCAAGCTTATGTCAATACTTTTTGTCAGCTAATTTTCAACTTTTCTCTGTAGACTTCTGCAATATTGCTCTTAAAGCTATAACATTATTGTGTATATCAGTAATGATACCAATTTTTATAGTTATCTTCCTCCTTGGCATATGCAAGAAATAAGTTTTTTTAGGGTTGACACCCTAACTATTTAAAAAGTTTACATTTATTATTGCCTGTAATACAAAAGAAGTTGAGCAAATTACATTCAACTTCTTTTGGCAAAATATTTGGCAGCCTCAACAGGACTCGAACCTGTATCTAACCCTTAGGAGGGGCTTGTACTATCCCTTGTACTATGAGGCCATATTCACTTTTCTTATATAAATATTCATGTTTGGGGGCGGTTGCACCTACCAGTTAGGAGGGCGGCGCTCTATCCTGCTGAGCTACGGGCGCATATATTTAATTTTTGTGCAATGCACAAGTTTCACTTAGGAGGAACTTGTACTATCCCTATGGTGCGAATATTAAGTTTCACAATACAATAAAGAATTTTAACTGTTTCCACGTCATTTGTCAAGCATTTTTTAAACTTTTAGCTTTAAATTTTAACTAACGGCTAAAACCCATGAAAAGATCACCCATGTAACACTCGGAGAATTTAGGAGAATGCGCTACATAATAAATTTAAGGAGGATGAGCAGAATTTTTGTTGATTTTTATAAACTTTTAAGGTTCTTTCCCAAAATGGTTGAAAGTCATCGGAAAAAGTAGTAAAATAAGATAAA
>CAZNYY010000422.1:0-2412 GCA_964577335.1 uncultured Oscillospiraceae bacterium
ATATGTGATGGTATCATCTAATACACGGCTGTTTGGCGCAGTTACTTCCTGTGACTGCCGATTTTTCAACTCGTCATTCTCTGCCTTTAGCTTTGTCAGCGTTTCCTCTAACGATTTTATGTACGTTTCGTCAACCGGTGAAGAATAAACGGCAGGACGCTTTTCCTTCCGTATGCCCGACCTATTAAGTTTGTTATTTATCGCAGTTTTATCAACCCCAAGCCGCTCCGCTATTTCTATTTGCGGCACACCGTCATGGTACAGCCGCCTTAACTCGTCCACCATTTCATCATTCCACTCTTGTTTCGGCTTCGCCGGTGACTTTTTGGGCATCCCCGCAATGGCGCCATGTTCTGTCAGTAACCCGATAACATCCTTTTTCGATACCGCATTTAACTCCGCCAAAATGCCAATCTGCTTGTTTTTGTCCGCCGCCGTGCGGTAGGATGATAATATTTCGTCAATACTCATAGCAAAAGCAATCACTCCGCCACCTCCAACCTCAACACCTGCCCCTCATAAACCCCTGCAGTATCCATTCCGTTTAACTGCATTGTTTCATACAGCCACTTGTCATACCTGCCTGTGCCGTAATCATTCCAATACTGCCATAGTGTATCGCCTTGTCCGACCTCAACCTCTATGTACTGCTTGTCCTCATTAGACTTGACCGCACTTGTAAGGATTAATAGGATTATCACGATTGCCATAATTATGTATGCACCCATCAGACTATGCTTTCTTTGCCTTTTCATATCGTTTTCTTCCTTTCTTTCTTTGGTATTCGCACTTCGGGCACTCGTATAAGCACCCCGAAACACCATTAGACACGTTCCAAATCAATCTGCAAGATGTACAGGCTATGTATTTTCTCATGGCTTGTCTCCTTTCTTTTTTACACCGCATTTAGCCTACTTCCATACAACCACAATCATAATAACCGCTTTCATGTCTGACTTGCTCAATGTAATGGAACGCATCCCAATCATCTTCGTTCCAATTTATACGCCCCTTTGCTTGTAACTTTTCCATCCTTTCGTCTGCCCATGTCATGCTACTTACCTCCTTCCCGCCCTGATGGGCTTGTCCTAACTTGCTTTGATTGCCCGTTCCAGTTCCTCCCGAACAATTATGTAATCTCTGCAATTCGGTCTGTGTAGTTTTATCCTTCCTTCTTTCGCCCACTTGTGTAGGACGTATCGGCTGATGTGGTACTGCTCCTTTACTTCCTTGATGGTTAATACTGGTCTTAACATTCCTCTTGCACCTCCTAACTTACCTTGTTATGTATTAGCTTGCTCCGTCTTCAAATACAGGCTTTATAAAAACGTCTGCCGATACCCCTAAGGCGCTTATAATTTTTTCGAATTCCTCCGTATCAAGCTTCCTGTTATTATTAAGCGATTGAGATATTTTATCTCTTGCTATGCCTGTTTTTTCAGACAGCTCTTTTTGAGTTATTTTATTTGCGACAAGATATATCTTTATTCTCTCGCTCACATTCACTTTCTCACCCCCTCCTCAATTCCAATATTCTTGGGATATGTATATTAAAACACAATATTATGGGGATGTCAAGTCTTTTTCAAAATTAATTTCGATATTCTTGGGGTTTAGTGTTTACATATTCAAAATTAAGTGTTATAATCTAAACGAGAACACAAAGGGGGAATAAATATGTTTGGTGATAAACTTAAAAATGCTAGGATAAGCAAAGGCTTGAAACAATCAGAACTAGGGAAGCCATTAGATGTAAGTGGAAACACTATAAGTAATTGGGAAAAAGGGGTAAGCCGCCCTGATATAGATACGGTTGAAATACTTTGCAGTATATTGGGTGTTTCCCCTAATTACTTTTTTGATAACCCTAAGGCAGAGCGCCCAGCTCCTGCGGATTTGGATATTGTAAACAAATACAACTCCCTCGACCCCCACGGCAAGCACCTAGTTGACAGCGTGCTTGAAATCGAATACAACCGCATGGAGCAGAGCCGGCAAAAGGAACTTGCAGAAGTTATACCGCTTAAAAAACACCACATACAAGAATACTTTGAGCCAGTGTCGGCGGGAACAGGGCAGTATTTAGATTACACCACGGCGCAGATAACGGAACTCGACAGCCCGCCACCAAGCGGGGCGGATTTTATTCTTAGCGTGACAGGGGATAGCATGGAGCCTACTTTTTACAGCGGTGACAGATTGTTCGTTCAAAAAACAGAAGCCCTAGACTATGGCGATATAGGGATATTCTACCTTGACGGGGACGTGTACGTAAAAGAATACGGCGAAAAAGGGCTGATATCTCATAACAGCGATTATCCCGTCATTGAGTGCGGCGAGCACTGCGATTGTAAGACGCTAGGGAAGGTTATAGGAAGGGTGAGGTGATAATATGCCAAGCAAACCAACTCA
>CAZNYY010000423.1:0-2411 GCA_964577335.1 uncultured Oscillospiraceae bacterium
ACAGCATTGTAAATTGAGGCGCGTAATCCTCCCACACTGCGGTGCCCTTTAAGGTTTACAAAGCCCGCCGCCGATGCTTCTTTTACAAATTTTGTATCAAGCTCATCGCTCCCCGTCACAAATGGGATATTCATTAAAGAGCGGTCCTCTTTTTCCACCGTGCCTGAAAACATCTTACTTTCGTCCAAATAATCATAAATAATTTTTGCCTTTTCAATATTTATTTTTTCCATCACATCAATCCCGCCCATGGCTTTTAACCACTCCAGTACCAACTTACAAACATAAATGCAGTATGCCGGCGGCGTATTGTAAAGCGAATTATTTTCAGCGTGTATTTTATATGTCAGCATTGTGGGGGTTCCCTCAATCGGCTCGCCTATCATATCGTCACGGATTATAACCACCGTAAGCCCCGCAGGTGCCATATTTTTTTGTGCGCCCGCATATAGTAGGGCAAACTTCTCCACATCTATGTTCTGTGAAAGTATGTTTGAAGAAATGTCTGTCACAAGGGGTACCGTGCCCGTATCGGGAAGGCTTGTATATCTTGTGCCGTATATGGTGTTGTTGTGTGTAATATGAAAGAAATCCGCATCGGGCGAAAAAGTTGACGGGTCAAGCTTTGGGATGTAACTGAATGTTTTATCCGCACTTGATGCAACACGGTTTACCTCGCCGTACTTTTCAAATTCACTCGCAGCTTTTTTTGCCCACTGCCCGGTTACAACCACATCTGCCTTCCTGCTGTTTTTAAACAAATTCATAGGTACCATGGCAAACTGTGTGGAAGCCCCGCCCTGCAGAAAAAGAACTCTATAATTATCGGGGATATGCATAAGCTCCCTCAAAAGTTCCTCCGCATCACCGATTATTTTTTCAAACGGCTTTGAGCGGTGGCTCATCTCCATAACACTCATACCCGTGTCACCATATGCCATCATCTCGTCCCTCGCCTTGCCCAAAACCTCCGCCGGCAGCATTGATGGTCCCGCAGAAAAATTATAAACTCTATCCATAAAAATCTCCATTCCGCCGCCCCGCATCGGCACAAATAGTAATTGCTCTTATCGCGGGGGAAGGAATGATAAGAGTTTTTGGGCATGATGCCCCAAAAATTAAACTTAAAAGCGAAAAGACAAGCAAAGCTTATCCCTCCCGCATAATAGTTAATTATATAACAAAGCTTTTTCTCCGTCAAGCATTATAATCATTGATTATTAAACATAAAAGTCACAACAGGAGCGTGCCCCCCGAACCTTCGACACAAAAGCCGACACTTTTCTATGCTCGGGATGCTCTTGATATATCAAAAGTTCCTCTTCATCTTCAAACAGGGTTTCAAGACACATATCATATTCCCCGCCGATTGAAGGGCTTATGTTCATACTTTTAATTTGAGGAATTTTGTCCGTCAATGCATACAGCATATCCCTTACCTTTGTCATGTTTTCCTCTTTTGATGCGCCCTCCGCACTGTCCAAAAACTCCCAAAACACAATGTGCTTGAGCATCTTTTTTGCCTCGGGTAAAATTTCTATCCAATACCCGTCCGGATCCGCTATAAAATAAATCCCCATTTCATGGTTTTCATAACAAATGCAACCCATTTCTTTATGCAAAGCATATGCACCGTCAAAATCATCCGTACGAAAAGCAAGGTGAATTTCGTTCTCCCCAAGATTGTATGGCTGTGTCCTGTCATGCAAATATGTAAGTTCTAGTGAGTGAAAGGTTTTTCCGTCACCCAAAAATGCCAGCGTAAAATCCTTCCCCTCCCTCCTTCTGATTTCACAAAGACCAAGAGCCTTTTTGTAAAACGCTAAACTTCTTTCAAGATTAAAAACATTAATGTTGTTATGGTAAAATGTAAATTTCAAAGTACACCACTCCTTTATAATATTTTACCATGCAGCACTCTTTATTACAATAGTTTTTATAAATTTGAGGAGAGTACAAAAATTATTGTAACTATTGACAAGGGATGTGAATATAGTTATAATATAAGAATATTAATACTTACTTATATGTTTATGGAGGTATTTTAATGTCAAAAAAGAGGGCTTACATTACAAAAGAGTGTGTGGCTTGCGGCTGTTGCGTGAAGGTTTGTCCCTTGGGGGCTATTCACATATACAAGGGGGTGTATGCCGTGGTTGACCCTAACAAATGTGTGGGTTGCGGCAAATGTGTGACGGAATGCCCCGCCGGGGTGATTTCAATTTCTGAAAAAGGGGGCGTGGGGAATGCGGCAAAAACATTGGTATGATTATTTATGGATTGCTTCCGTAATATATCTTGCACTCGGTTTTTTTAATATCCTGTTTGCGTGGCTTGGAATGATTTGTTTTCTGGTGCCGCTTATAATGGCGTTCGTTGGACGTGGAAAACTGTATTGCAACAAATACTGC
>CAZNYY010000424.1:0-2409 GCA_964577335.1 uncultured Oscillospiraceae bacterium
AAAGCCTATAAATGAAGCTACATATTCACCATTTCCACGGGGTTGCTTTTCACTGGTACCCGTTTTACCCGCAACCCTGTATCCTTTTACATATGCGTTTCTTCCGCCGCCTTCGGACACTACTCCCTCTAACATATCCCTCATTGTTTTACTCGTCTGCTCCGACAACACCTGCCGCACAACCTCCGGCTCGTAAGCCTTTACAAGGTTTCCGTCAACATCATTTATTTGTTTTACAATATATGGCTTCATTAAATTTCCGCCGTTTGCGATTGACGAGAGTGCCGTCAAAAGCTGCAATGGCGTCACATTAAAGCTTTGCCCGAATGAGCTGGTTGCAAGTTCAAGTGGTTTTAACCCTTCCACAGTGTGGAATTTACCAACCGCTTCGCCCGGCAGTTCAAAACCCGTTTTTGCCGCAAAGCCGAAAGCATTATAGTATTTTACAAAGTTGGCAGCGCCTATCCTCTCACCGACCGCAACAAAAACAGGGTTGCAGGAATTTCGCACGCCCTCGACAAAGGTTTGTATGCCGTGCCCTCCGTGCTTGTGGCATCTGATATTCACACCCGTTACAGTTACGGAACCGCTGCAACTGAAGGTATCATTTAAGCTTACAACGTTTTCCTCCAATGCCATGGCAGCAACCATCGCCTTAAAGGTCGAACCCGGCTCATAAGTGTCAACCACCGCTTTGTTTCGCCAAATTTTGTTAAGTTCCTCCGTAAGTTTTGCCGTGTATTCCTCCCCTGAAAGACCCGACAGCACTTCCTGTACGGCGGGGTCCGTTATTTGCATAGGATTATTCAAATCATAGTCCGGTTCGGTCGCCATTGCAAGTATTTCTCCCGTTTTCGGGTCCATCACAATTGCCGCAGCACCGTCCGCCACTTTGTTTTCCACATATGCCGTTTCAAGATGCTTTTCGGTAAAATGCTGAATAACCTCGTCAATGGTCAGCACTACATCGCTTCCCTCGACGGGGTCAAGATACTGTTCATACTCATAGGGCATATCGGTTCCGTCCGCATTTTTTGCGGTCTTAATCCTGCCGGCAATACCTTTAAGTTCCTTGTCAAAAACCATTTCAATGCCGCCAAGCCCCTGATTGTCATCCCCCGTAAAACCTATTACATGAGACGCAAAACTGCCGCCGGGGTAATAACGCTTTGTGTCCTCGTCAAGGCGAACGCCCACAAGTTTAAGTTCCCTTATTTTATCCGCCACGGGCTTTTCAACCTTTTTCTTAACAATTTCATAGTAACTGTTTCTCTGTGTTTTGGCAAAAACATCTTCATATTTAATCTCCAGTATCTCGGAGAGTTTTATTGAAACCTCCTCGGCATTGCCCTGTTTTTTAATGTCGACAGGCACAACGCAAACCATCTCCACGGATGCGCTTTTCGCCAAAATCTTATTGTTCCTGTCGTATATCGTACCTCTCTTTGAACTTATCATACTGTCACGGGTCTGCTGCTGCTCCGCCTCGGTTTTAAGCCACGGACCTCGGACAATTTGGAGGTACCCTGTCCTGAGCAATAGCCCGAGGGCAACAAGCATAAAAATGCCGTACAAAACAATCATCCGCTTGCGTATATTCGTCTTAACCCTGGCCAAATGAAATCCCACCTCTTTGCCGGCAAAAATTGAGGGCGGGGTTTTTATACTGTTTCCAACACCCTTCGCCCCGGCATTCTCTTATAATATATATAATTGTTTTTTAGTGTAAATATTCCAAAAGCTTTGTCACTTTGCCCACAAATAGGGTAAACACGCCTTCCGTATTATTTTCATCGCCCGCGACCTGTGCATAATCACAGTTTTCCATGTTAACATATACTGTTTGATGTTTTTCGGGGCGTATCATGCCAAGCCTTGTCCTTGCTATCTGTTCAACAGTTGCCAAATCAATATTTTTCTCGTTTTCAACTTGCTTTTGTGTCACCATATCGCTGAGTGTTTGGCATTCTTCTTTCATACTTGCTACCATGCTACTTTTTTCGGTTATCATGGCATAGCGAAACAAAAGCATAAATGCAGCCAAGGTAACACAAATAATGGCGGCAAAATTCTTTAGTGCCGCACGGCGTTTCGCTATTCTTTTTTTCTTTGCTGCGGGCGTCTTTTTTACCGACTTTTTCCTCGCCGCCGCATCGTTATACTTGTACGCACTGCTGCCATTTGTAGGTACACGCACAACTTTCACCTCTTAATTTTATTTTTATTTTTTTATCGTAAGTATATTGTTCTATATTTTTTCTGCTATTCTTAGCTTTGCACTCCTTGAACGAGGATTTTCACTAAGCTCCTCATGTGAAGGAATAATGGGTTTTCTGGTAACAATCTTAACCGACGGTGTTTTGCCGCACACACATATGGGGTATTCCGGCGGGCAGTCGCAACCCTTTG
>CAZNYY010000425.1:0-2399 GCA_964577335.1 uncultured Oscillospiraceae bacterium
CGCATCTTACCGATAACCGTGATTTGACGGGCTTGGTTTACACAATCAGAAATATATACAACATAAAGGATGAGGCAACAGATGTACTTTGGTATGCACCGGGTACTACGGACAAAGAAATTGATTATCCTCTTGATAAATATTTTTCGGGCGCTGACATAGGTTCTATGAGAACAAGCTGGACAAACAAAAACAGTACATATATAGGCATTACGGGCGGGCAGAATATACCTGCCACTACAGGGAATGCCGGTTCGCATTTCCACCGTGGGGCATTCCTTTTTGACAGCATGGGTGAGAGATGGTCGGTGGATTTGGGATACACCTTGGTTGAAAGAGAAAGCGGGGCGTATTACGGACGAGGGGGCTGGGATATTTACGGCAGGCGCGCCGAGGGGCATAATACTCTTGTCATAAATCCTGACGAAAGCCCGGGGCAGGAGCCTTTGGCAAGAACAACCATTGTGGAAAACGAATACAAACCACGTGGGGCATACATGGTGATTGACCTGCATGATGGATACAGAGAAAGTACTTCCTCCATGAAAAGAGGGTTTTACTTCGGAGATGACAGAAACACACTCACTATACGGGATGAGATAGAATTGCTTGAACAAAGTGAGGTTTACTGGTTCATGCACACCAGAGCGGACATAGAAATTGACCCTGACGGTCAGGGTGCGACCCTTACACTAAACGGCAAGCAGGTGAGGGCAGAGGTGCTTTGTGACGCACCCGAGTGGAAACTTGAAGTGCGTGACCCCGTACCATTTGAAACCTCGCCCGTAAGACCCCAGGGGCAGGTTGACCATGCGGCAGCAGGCATTACAAAGCTTACAATAGCGGCACAGGGTGCAGGGGCGATGAATATAACCGTAAAACTCATACCCGTAATAGAGGATGAGGAATTTACGGGGGTTTCGGACACACCGATAAGCCAGTGGAGCGTACCTGACGGGGAACTTAAAAACAAAATAGGAATAAACGGAATTATAAGCGGAAATTCGTATAATGCGGATGAAGATTTATTGTTTCATGCAGACATTCCGTCGGGGTTTTTGCAAGCACGAGTTTTTGTGGGTGATACACAGGTTAGAACCATCGAACCCTCAGAACAAAATACAAGAGGTGAATATTCCATTTCCATACCGCCGTCACAAATTGGGCGGGGCGTGGCACAAATAAAGGTTGAAGCTGATTACGGCAGCTATGTCGCCGAAAGCAGAGTAACTGTTATTATGCAAAGCTTTGCGCAGACCAAAAGCTTGTATTTTTCTGATTTTTCGCAGTATACCCCTGACTTAATGACCGACAGTGCCGTACTTGCCGCACTTGGGCTGAATTATTTGGCGACCAAGAGCGGATACATGACGATATCCCCTGTAACGGGTTTAGGAGGAAAGGCTGCGGACGATGTGGCATTTAAAGCAACATTAAATGATGTGCGAAGCTCAGACGGCGGATATATTGAAAAAAGTTTTAGTGCTTTGAGTGGGATTGTTGACATCAGTTTTGACGTGTATCCCGAAACTGTGCATAACAGGCTTACAATTTCGTTTCGTGACAGGTTAGGGAACGGGTCAACCCCCGCCTCTATAAACATTTTAAATAACAGTGGCAGAATAGGAAACAGCAGTGCATTATACGACAGCCAAACATGGTACAAGGTTCATATGAGAATTGACATGGATGGCGGCGGTTACACAATAAAAGTAAATACGAAGGACGGTGAATTAGTTGGGATATTAGGCGGCGGTATATCGGTTGACGGTTTGGGCATGGCACGGCTCACGTTTTCGTCACCCGTGGCGGCGGGAGGGTACATTGCATTGGATAATTTGAAAATTACAAACAGCTACTACTCGGACTTTGAAATATTTACACCCAAATTCTCATTTTCTGACGATATGGTTGCAGTTGTGGCGGACACTTTAAACCGCTCGGATGAAAATATCTCGGCATATATCATTTTAAAGCTGGAAGACGAAAACGGGATATTAAGCGGACTTCAATTTAATCCGATTTCTATAGGGACGGGTAATGGCATGATTTGTGCGTATATGGAAATACCGAAGAATAATGGACCATATACCGTGAAAGCAATGTTTTTGGATTTGACCAAGACACTGATACCAATAGCCAAACCTGCGACCGCCAATGTGCCGTAAAGCATAAAAAAGTATTAGATAATTTTTAAACGGTGGTGAAACATCAAAAAGGAAGAGAGGAAGATTTACAATGAACGTTTTTGAATGGCCTTCCAGAGAGAAGCTAATGCAAGCATTTTCCGCAGCTGTAAAAACACTTGACAAAAATATGGAAAAATTTGGGGAGGATTTTCCTGCACGCTGTTCGGAAGGCAACAAATATCCGGTGGAAGGAAATATCGCATGGACATC
>CAZNYY010000426.1:0-2390 GCA_964577335.1 uncultured Oscillospiraceae bacterium
TATGCCAAGGACCAAATAATGAAGGGAATGACCCGTATTGAGCTTTAACATCGTACTGGTTGAGCCGCAAATACCGCAAAACACAGGAAATATTGCAAGAACCTGTGCCGCTACAGGCAGCCGGCTGCATATAATAAAACCTATGGGGTTTGAAATAGATGACAAAAAATTAAAACGGGCGGGGCTTGACTATTGGCATCTTTTGGGCGTTGTGTATTATGAGGGAATGGGGGATTTTTTTGAAAAAAACCCGAATTGCAGGGTTCACCTTGCAAGCACGAAAGCACAAAATGTTTACAGTGATGCGCTCTACCGTGACGGAGATTTTTTGTTTTTCGGCAAGGAAACGGCAGGTTTGCCCGAGGAATTTATAAAGGAAAACATAGAAAGTGCCATAAGAATACCAATGATTGAGGATGCACGTTCGCTGAATTTATCAAATTCTGTGGCGGTTGTTTTGTATGAGGCGCTTAGGCAGACAGGGTTTGGGTTGATGCAGACAAAAGGGTTTTTAAAAATATTACATTAAAAAAGATTGCATTTTATTGGATTATGTAATAAAATGTAGGTCACATTTAAAAACAATGTTTATTTTTCCGTGGAGATGCTTTAAAATTTTTCTCAAAACACGGTTTTGTTTTTGCACTTCATAAAGGTGGGACTGCGGCGTGAGTGCCCTGGGAACACTTTATATATATAGCCCGTCCGGTGGCAGGGCGGAAAATCTCTTGTCATTTTTTTCTCCGCAGATGAGGGATACTCTTATTTGTGCCGAGGCGGAGCGGCGGAATGGAGAATTTTATGAAGTTATCAAGCAAATTTTCATCTATTAGCCCTTCTCCCACGCTTACTATTGATGCGAAGTTTAAGGCAATGCAAGCCGAAGGGCTTGACGTGGTGGGTTTTGGTGCGGGAGAGCCTGACTATGACACGCCCGAGCATATAAAAGAGGCGGCAATAAAGGCAATAAACGCAGGGTTTACAAAATATACCCCGGCATCTGGTACGGTGGAACTTAGGGAAGCCGTATGCCGTAAACTTCAGCGGGAAAACGGGCTTAGCTACAAGCCGTCGCAAATTGTTGTCAGCAACGGCGCAAAGCATTCGCTTACAAATGTTTTTGGTGCTATTTTGGAGCCGGGGGACGAGGTTATAATCCCCTCACCGTTTTGGGTGAGTTACCCGGAGATGGTAAAGCTGGCTGACGGTGTGCCCGTGCCGCTTATGACTACAGAGGAGAGCGGGTTTAAATTTACGGCGGAGGAACTTCGGGCGGCGATAACCCCAAAAACCAAAGCGGTTATAATTAATACCCCTTCAAACCCCACGGGTGCGGTGTTTACAAGGGATGAACTTGGGGAAATTGCCAAAATAGCGGTGGAAAAAAACATTTTTGTTGTGGCTGATGAAATTTATGAGCATTTGATATACGAGGGTGAAGCGGTTTCAATAGCATCATTTGGGGATGAGATAAAGGAACTTACGATAATTGTAAACGGACTTGCGAAAACCTTTGCCATGACGGGCTGGAGAATAGGGTACACCGCCTCAAACCAAACGGTGGCAAGCCTTATGGCAAATGTGCAAAGCCATTCCACGTCAAACCCCAATTCAATAGCCCAAAAGGCTGCCGTGGCAGCGCTTGACGGGGGGCTTGAATTTGTTTTGGAAATGAAGGCGGAGTATAAAAGGCGCCGTGATTACATGGTTTCACGGATAAACTCTATGGAGGGTATTTCGTGTACAATGCCGGGCGGGGCTTTCTATGTTATGATGAATATAAAGGGTATTTTGGGCAAGGAATTTCATGGAACAATGATTAATTCTTCAAATGAATTTGCGGACGCGCTGCTAACCCATTCGGGCGTTGCACTGGTCCCCGGAGAAGGGTTTTTGGCGGATGGGTATTTGAGATGGTCGTATGCAACTTCCATGAAAAATATTGAAAACGGATTGGACAGACTGGAGAAGTTTATACAGGGCTAATCCTTATAAAAAGGGGGCTTGGAAGTGAAGGTTTCGGTTATCGGCGGTGGAAACATGGCACGGGCGATTGTGTTTGGGTTGCTTGGGGCGGGTGTTTCGGCGGACAGCCTGTTTGTGAGTGATACAGACAGTATAAAGCTTGAAAAATTTAAAGAAAAGGGCATTGCAGTGGGAAACAACATAGATGCGGCGCATTTTGGGGATGTTTTGCTGCTTGCGGTAAAGCCCGACAAGGTTTTGTCCGTTTTAAAAGGGGTATGCAAAGAGGCGGAGAACAAACTTGTAATATCCATTGCCGCAGGTGTGCCTCTCTCTTCATTAAAGGGTGTTTTAGGCGAGGGTGCAAGGCTTGTGCGTGTAATGCCGAACACCCCTGCCATGGTGGGCGAAGGTATGAGTGCAAT
>CAZNYY010000427.1:0-2368 GCA_964577335.1 uncultured Oscillospiraceae bacterium
TTTTAGGTATTCAAATGTGTTGCCCGCATAGGGTGCAATAAAATCACGGTACCCAATACATTCGTTATAAAGCTCATCCAAATCAATTTCAGGTTTTTTATAAAGTTCTCTCAGCATCAGGTTTTTAACCTCTAAAATCGCCGCAAGCTTATCTTTTAAATCCTCATCAAAAAGGTCACAAACCCTGATGCCCGTTTTTGAATATTTATCCGCATAAAGAGGTGCAATACCCGATTTTGTAGACCCGAAAGACCGCCCCGCAAGCCTTTCCTCCTCATACGCATCAAACAAAACATGGTACGGCATTACAACATGCGCCCTCTCGCTCACCATAATACTCGGTGTGAGTACGCCCCTTGTCAAAATCTCGTCAATTTCCGCCGCCAACTTTTTTATATCCACCGCAACACCGTTGCCGATTATATTCATAGTGTGACTGTTGAAAACGCCCGACGGCAGTTGGTGCAGTGCAAATTTACCGTAATCGTTTATAATAGTGTGCCCCGCATTGGCGCCCCCCTGAAACCTTACAATTATATCCGCATTCTCGGCAAACATATCGGTTATTTTACCCTTTCCCTCGTCGCCCCAGTTAGCGCCGACTATTGCCTTAATCATTAAATCACCTCTTAATTTTTTTCTAATACCAAAAAATCCAACCCGTTACATTATAGCTCACAAAACCTCGCTCGCTGAAATGTGTTATTGTATGAAACTTTTCTAATACCGAAAAGTTTCACCCGTTACATTATAGCATTAACACATCACCGTGTCAAAGTATTCTTTTTAAACCCTGTTCAAAAACATGGGAATTTTTTCATCACAAAACCTTTCGAAACTGCCTTCCCCTATCGCATGGCGGATGTTTGCCATAAGCTTATTGTAAAAATAAAGGTTGTGCAAAACCGAAAGGCGCATTGCAAGCATCTCCCCTGCTTTAAATAAATGCCGAATGTACGAACGGGTGTAGTGCCTGCAAGCAGGGCACTGGCAACCGGGTTCAATTGGCAGTGGGTCACGCTCATACTTTTTATTATTTAAATTTACAACGCCGTAGCTTGTAAATAAATTTGCATGGCGGGCGTTTCGGCTGGCGATTACGCAGTCAAAAAAATCAATCCCCCGTCTTACCGCCTCCAAAATGTTCACAGGCGTGCCGACGCCCATTAAATATCTCGGTTTGTCCTCGGGCATAACAGGCTCTACCGCATCAATTATGCGGTACATCTCGTCATGGCTCTCCCCCACCGCAAGACCGCCTATGGCGTAGCCCGGCAAATCAAGCCCCGCTATTTCTTCCATGTGTGAAACTCTTAAATCAACATAGGTTCCGCCTTGATTTATGCCAAACAAAAGCTGGTTCGGGTTTACGGCACCCTCCCCGTTTAGCTTTTCAAGCTTGTCTTTGCACCGATGAAGCCATCTTGTTGTGCGGCCTATCGAGTTTTTTACATATTCATGAGGTGCGGGGTTTTCAACACATTCGTCAAACGCCATGGCTATTGTAGAGCCTAAGTTTGACTGTATTTGCATACTTTCCTCGGGTCCCATAAAAATTTTGCGCCCGTCCACATGGGATGAGAAATAAACCCCTTCCTCCTTAATTTTTCTAAGCTTTGCAAGGGAGAACACCTGAAACCCGCCGCTGTCGGTCAAAAGGGGTCCGTTCCAGTTCATAAAACGGCGAAGACCGCCCATATCCCGTATAACTTCATCCCCCGGGCGAATGTGCAGATGGTAGGTGTTTGAAAGCTCCACCTGACAGCCCACCTCCACCAAATCCATCGACGACACCGCCCCCTTTATCGCCGCCGACGTGCCTACATTCATAAAAACAGGGGTTTTTATAACACCGTGCGCAGTTTGCATTTCCCCAAGCCTTGCACGTTTTTCTTTCGCTAAAACCTTAAACAAAGGCAACCTCCTTATAATGGTAATCTCATGGCTGCAAAAACATTGCATCCCCAAAACTGAAAAAGCGGTATTTTTCTCTGACCGCTTCACTGTATGCCATAAAAACAGCATCCCGCCCCGCAAATGCACTTACAAGCATTAAAAGGGTGGACTTTGGCAGATGAAAATTTGTCACAAGCGCATCCACCGCACGGAATTTGTACCCGGGGTATATAAATATATCCGTATCTCCCCCGCAAGGTGCAACATAGCCGTTCTCGTCCGCCGCCGTTTCAAGTGTGCGAACGGATGTAGTGCCCACGGCTACAATTTTCCCGCCCCTCCGCCTTGCGGAATTTATTTTTTCTGCCGCTTCATTTGATATTTCATAGCTTTCCGAATGCATTTTATGCCCCGAAATATCCTCGGTTTTAACGGGGCGAAACGTGCCAAGCCCCACATGAAGGGTTAAAAA
>CAZNYY010000428.1:0-2352 GCA_964577335.1 uncultured Oscillospiraceae bacterium
GGCGGTTATATGCAGGATGCTTAAAATATTAAACCCATAAAAGAATATTTGGCGGCGGTAAAACAAAGGTTTTGCCGCCGCATTTTTTTGCTAAAATTATAAAAGTATCCCTATATGAAGTAATCTACATATTGTGTTTCTACAAACTTGACATAAACGTTTTTATTTTTGCAATTGAAATTTTTTGAAGAATAGTGTATTATAAATAAAACGGATCATAAACTAAGTCTTGTTTTTTCAAGATAAGTAGACTATAGAGCGTATATTTGTAATTTTTATGATGGAGGAAATGGTTTTATGTACAGGAAACACAGTATAATTTTTATATGGCTGCTTTCTTATATAACAATTTTAATAATTCCTGTAATTATAAGCACCTTTTCTTATTATAGAATAAATAAAATTGTTGAGGAAGAAATACACACTACAAACAGTGCAATTTTAAAACAAATGCAATACAGTATGGACAATATAATAAGTGATGTTAAAAACTTGGGAACGGATATAGTGCTTTCCGGCTCGGTTAAAAAAATGGCACAGACCTTGCCCTCTGTTTCCGAAGATTATAATTATAAATTATATGATTTGTACGGTAGCCTCCAGGTTTATGACACCTCCAACAGGCTTATTGATGATTTTTATCTCTATCTTGAAACAAGCGACACTGCCGTTAGCACCACATTTATAAGCTCCGGTGAGGCTGCTTACAGTATAAAGCACCGCCACGAAGGATTCACCTATGAGGATTGGCGCGGGGTGGTTTCCGCTGAAAATACCAACCGTTTTATCCGTACCCCCGGGATTGACTTTACGGGGGAACATTTTAATTCGATAATATATGTTCAAAAAATACCTGCATCAAGCCAAAACCTTGTCCAAGGGGTTGCGGTTATAGTTATTGATACCGAAAGGATTACACAGCAAGTGGAGAACCTGATTCAAAATACGGGAGGTACGTTTTTTATAATAGACGATGACAATTATATTGTGTATTCCAGTGACGAAAATTACGAAAAAGGAAGGTATTTTTATTCAGATTTTGATGAAAACACTTATGTGACGAGCGTTAAAGATGAAAAACTCATGATTTCACACATCAAATCGGATATGGACAATTTGAAATATATATATACTCTGCCGCACAGTGTTTTTTGGGAGAGGGTTGATTATGTAAACCGGCTAAATGTCCTCAGCTTATTTATGGTGTTTCTGGTTGGGGGAATATTTATATATTATGCCTTGAAAAAAAATTACAACCCTGTTCAAAGGCTTATGGAAACAATAGCATCAAAGGCGGAGGTGGCATTTTCAGGCAAGGTCAGCGAATATCGGTTCATTGAAAATGTAATGCACAGCACTATTGACGAAAAGGAAAAAATAAAGATTAATCTACAACAGAAAAACAATATTTTAACGGAAAATCTCTTGTCAAAGCTTTTACTGGGGGATGTGGCATACAACAGCGTTTCAATGGATGAATTGATGGATAAAATAGATATCACCTTAATTTCAAATTACTTTTCTGTTGTTTTGTTTTATATTGACGACATAGATGAGCTGTTCCAAGAAGATGACGATTTGGACGAGGTTGAGAGGTTTATTTTACTGAAATTTATAATTAAGAATGTTTCGGAGGATATAATAGGTCAATACGGGAGTTGTTTTATTACCAACATAGGGCAATTCATAGTCTGTATTGTGAACTTAAATCCCCAAAAAATGCAGAAGGAACAGCAGAAGATTGAAAATGCATCAAAAGAAGTTGCGGATTTTGTGGAAAAGAATTTTGAAATTGATATAAATTTGGTTGTCAGCGAAGTACATGAAACTATTTTCGGCATTTCAAAGGCATATCAGGAAGTGATGCAGGTTTTAGAATACGGCTTGATTTCGGGAAATGACGATATAATAAGTACAAGACAGATTGAGATTTCTGCGGGAGAACATTTTTATTATCCATTTAACAAGGAGCAGCAGCTTATAAATGCAATCAAGGCGGGGGATTACAAAAGCGCAAAAATTGTTTTTGACGAGGTATTTGAAAACAATTTTGTAAAACTTTTGCTGCCTACCAATATGGCAAAATGCCTTATGTTTGACGTGGCAAGCACAATAATAAAGACATTGGATGAAATAGGCAGACTTGCAAACAACAACGAAGTTTTACAGGTTGAGGCTATTGACAAATTGCTTGAAACAAATTCGCCTGCAGAAATGAGGGTGCTGCTTGACGGTGTTCTCAAAAACATTTGTGAAAAAATCAAGTCAATAAATGACGGTAGCAAACATAATATAAAGGACAAAATTATTAGTTTTGTCAAAGAAAATTACAGTGACCCAAACCTTGGTATG
>CAZNYY010000429.1:0-2347 GCA_964577335.1 uncultured Oscillospiraceae bacterium
AAAATAATATATATTTACCGTTCTTCTCTGCTTTGCTGTCTTTTGCGTTGCCACTTCTCTAATAATTTTATGATGGTATTCTCCATTTGCTTTGTATTATAATTTGGCGTAACAATTAAATATTATACTTTAGCCAACTGTGGACCTTTCGAAATGCTTGCCCCCTTTAGTATAAAGCTTCAATAAAAAAGTGGACAAATGTGCCTACGGGTGCAGGATGCATTTGTCCACTTTTTTCAAATTTATTATTCCATTGCAACTTTAACCGCTTTACCTGTTTCCATAGACTCGTTTGCCGCAAGCCCAAAAGCTACCGAACGGAAAGCATCTTCATATGGCGAGAGGATTTTTGAGCCGTCACCGGAAATAACCGCCTCAAGAAAAGTCCTGTCACACTCTATTCCCGCATTCACATCATTTTTATATACAACAGCATCATCGGAAGCGGCGCTAAGGCTTCCGTCACCTTTAATTATAAGGTCCCCCACCGCATTTTCTTCTTTTACACTTTCACCGTAAACCTTGAAGTCTGACAAAAGAGCCATATCTCCTCGTTTTTCAAGGGAACTGAAGGTTGTCTTCGAATCAAAAGCATCACCGCCCTTTGCATAGCATCCTGTTGATATGGTCGCAAGGGTTCCGTTTTTAAATCTAACAACCGTTACGGAAATATCATCTGTATCGTATCCCGGCGGTGTATCCTCAATAAAGCCACGTGCCGCCATGGAGAATACGGCGTCGGGTTCTCCAAGAACAAACCTTAGATAATCCAGCTGATGGATTGTTTGCTCCACAAGCTGACCGCCTGATAGCGCCTTTGTTTTCCACCATGGAGCCCCGGGAATTCCGCCAAAACGTGTGCAGTCTATAAAAGGTACGGGGTTGTTTGTTACAAATTCCTTGATACGGGGCGCAAGAGAATCATAACGGCACTGAAAACCAACGGCGGTAATAAGTTTTGCCGCTTTCGCCCGCTCACGTATTTCCCTAGCCAGGTCAAGGTCTAAGGCAAGGGGCTTTTCAACAAAAAAGTGTATCCCCCTTGAAATTGTTTCAAACTCGATTTCCCCATGGCAATGGGGCGGCACGCAAATAAACACCGCCTCGGGCGAAGTTTTTTCGTACATTTCCTTGTAATCGGCAAAAGAGTTGGTTATTCCCGCTCTTTTAGCAAATTCCTCTGCCCGTTCGGGGATAATGTCACAAAACCCCACCAGTTCAATAATATCGGTGAATTGAAGTAAATGCTTCAGATGATAATCTCCGATAAGTCCGCATCCAATAAGAGCTACCTTTAACATAATAATCTCCGTTCTGCCGCTCCGCTCGGCATTTTTTTATTTGCGGAGGTATAAATAATATTTTTTTACAGTATACCTAAAATACTGTCCTCACAAGCCGAAACCTCATGATAAAAATCATCATGGTTTTCATAGGTTTTAACCGGAAAAACCTCCGCCGTGAGATATCCGTCAAATCCTGCTTTCGCAAGGGCTGGCATAACACGTTTCCAGTCCACATCACCGTCCAAAAGGTCACAGAAAACGCCCCCGCTGTTAAGTCCCGTATTACGCTTGAAATCTTTGATATGTACCTTGTTGATACGTTCCCCTAAAACATCTATCCAGTCTTGAGAATGGGAAAACGCAATAACATTTCCAACATCATAGTACGCCTTGATGTATTTGTTATTAAAACTGTCAATGAAATTTGCCATATCAAAGGGTGAGGTGAAAAATCCGTTCCAAACATTTTCAAGGCACACATTTATTTTATGGCTGTTAATTACATCCTCCATTTCACTTATAGTTTTGAAAGAGTTTTCATACCCCTGCTTCAAAGAATCATCTCCACCAAGAGCGCCCCCCGGGACAACCAGTATACCGTCCACACCTAAAAATGCAGCCATTTCAAGTTGTTTTTTTAGTATTTCCTGTGCCTTTGCACGCAAAGCTGCATCATTCGAGCCAACCATACCGCCAAAAAGCGAAGAAGAAATACTTACAACCGGAAGCTGATATTTTATAGATAATTCGCTTATTTCCGAAAGTTGTCCTTCATTCGTATCCATCCCCAGGGAATGAGCTGACCTGCCGGGTGCATCAACATTAAGCTCTATCCCGTCAAACCCCGCCATGCTTATTTTGGCAAAAACCTCCTCAAATGTTGTATTATCTGCCACGGACCATGCGTTTATTGATTTTTTCATAGGTCCCACTGCCACTTCCTTTCAAAAATATTGACAAAACCAAGTTTTTGTATTATATTTAAAATATAATCAATCATCATGTAATTTTCAATATATAAAACGCATTTAAATATGGACTTTTCGAATATAAAGGAGTGG
>CAZNYY010000430.1:0-2344 GCA_964577335.1 uncultured Oscillospiraceae bacterium
CTTTGGTATCAGGATATTGGGATGAAGCCGGAACGGGTTCCATTTCAACATGAACATTAAAAATACATTCGTTATTATCGGTATCCCTATTTACAGGCTCAATTGAGGTTAACTTTGCCCATTTGTATCCCCACACATCACCGTCATGGAAACTTTGCTCAACATGGCGGTTGGTGCTGTATTGCTTCATGGTTTCATAGTCGGCATTTGCGTATGCGTCAAAGTATTGTTTTGCAACAGCGGCGGCATTTTCATAATCAGATGGTATATCAAATAGCCTTAGCATGGTTGCAATCGCCTGTTCAATGGTGTAAATTCCTTTTGGCAGAAAATTTCCGTCACCCACGCCCTGCATGACCTTTAATACACCGACTATATTAATACTATTCTTCGCCCAATCTGATATATCGCCGCTGTCAGCATAGAGAGTTGTGTCAGGTATCACATCGCCACTTTTCAAAAATACCGCTATTCTGCCAAGGATAACAGCCGCTTCCTCACGAGTGATAAAATCATTCGGCGCAAAATCTATAAAGGGAAAGGGGTAGCCGTCTTGTTCAACAGGCTTTCGCACTTCTCTTTTTCCCTTTATAATATTAAAATCATAGAGCGTAACCACGCTTTTTGAAACTTCGTTTTTCAGGCTGTAGTCCTCTATGTTGTCCACATAGTCCATAGCCTCAATCTCATCTTTCAGCAGAAATGCACCTGTGTTTTCGCTATACTCCATGCCGATTTTTTTATGTAGCATTGTAAAAGCAAGGTCACAAAACTGCTCACGGGTGATATTTTGCGTGTAATTTACCACACCAAAATTTTCGGGGATAAACCCTTCTGCATTTGCCCTTGCTACTTCATCCACCGCCCAATCCGAAATGGTGGGGATATTAACTGAAACAAGAGCAAATAATTCGTTCACCAACTGGGTATCATCGGCAATATACATGGCATAAGGAAGGCGGCTCATAGCTGGGCTATATTTATCCGCTTCACCGCTTGGGGTGATATAAGCGTATTCAAAGGTATCGTCATTTTTGCGTGCTGTAATATGCATACCGTCCATGCTTGTTTGCTGTATGTCAAATTGTGATGTCAGAATAATTTGATCTGCTATGGTGAAAAAATCACTTGCATTTGCGGTAATCGTCGTTCCGGCATAGGATAGGGTAACGCCCTTTGTATTGTCAAGGGTTGCTCCCAAAAACTGTGTTAGAGTGATTTTTCCGCCCACCGTTTCGGTTTCCTCTGCAAATACGGCAGGGAGAAGTGATAAAAGCAAGGTTAGCGTTAAAATGATAGATATTATTTTTTTCATGGCAGAGTCCTCCTATCGTATGGTTACATATTCACGTTGGCGGTAAACAATCCTTTGGTTTTCATCTTCCTCTGTTTGAAGTAAAACAAAATCAACGACATAATCTCCGCCTTGTATCAAAGGTTTTTCAGGGGTGCGAAATGCCCATCTCCATTTAGGGTCAGTTGTATCCACACGGAACTCGGAATTATTTATTTCTTCTATTCTGGTAAAAACATATGACCCGTAGTCTAATATATCTTCTCTTTTCCTAACGCAAACTGCAAGTGTATCAGGTTCGTTTCGTGAAATATTTAGTTTTACGGAAAGTCCGTTTGGATCAAAGGATGTAACTGCTATATCAATGCCTTCTACCCTTTTGTTTTGATAGTTCGCTTCAAAAAATGTAAAGTAATCTCCCATGGTGAAATAATCTGTTTTTTTCAATATACCTTCAAAACCGCCAATATATTCAATGGCATCTGGCTCTATAGGTATAAAATTTTCTTTATATTCTTTAGTATGTGCAAACTGACTGTATTCGCTGTCCGGCGTTGTGAAACATAAGGAATAAGACACTATATTTTTATCCTTATCTAATGGGCACCATAAAAGAAATGTTTTAGAATCATCGCTAATAATACTGAAAGAGAATGTTCGGTAAGAATCAGATGCATTTAATCCCTTGTCAATTTTCACATTGCCTTTATCGCCCTTAAATTTTGCCGCCAGTAATTGTGTAACATTCCCTCCGGAATTTCCATAAACACTTTTTATATGCCTAATATTCAAATAATCAACCTAAAAATCAATCTTCCCGTCACTCGAAATATCTTTAACCCACTCCGGCATTTGAGCCAAATCAACCTGTACGCTGGATTTCATTGCCGCAACAAAGTAAATCTCATCTTTCGTCTGTCTTTCCAGTCCATCCTCACCAATCGCCGCCAGTACCACCGCACCGCCAAGGGTTGCCGCAAGTACGGCAACCGTCATAATCATTGCCATAAGCTGAGCAGTCTTACTTTTCCCTGCCCGTATTTTTGAAAA
>CAZNYY010000431.1:0-2339 GCA_964577335.1 uncultured Oscillospiraceae bacterium
CCGAAACCTAAAGCCTTCCTGATTGCGGAATTTTTCCTGTTTTGCAAAGTAAATCGAATTATTACTTGCATTTATTCTGTCAATAACAAAGCTTTCCCCTTCTTCTATAATCACGACATCAATTGCATTATCGCCGTCCGAGTCGATTAATTTATAGGTGCCGGAAAAAATCTCAAGTTCGTCCTCCGTTATCTCGCTTCGCCCCGTCGCTTTTCCGTTGTAAATATAAAAACTTTCCGCCCGGCTCATGTTAAGGGTGGTTTCAATGCCTCCCTCATCCATGTATTGTACTTGGTTTCTGTTTATATTTAGCATATCCTCGGATTTTATCAGTGTTATACGGTTGTTCTGATGAGGCATAAAATACAAAATCGTCGGTTCGGCACTGCTCTGGGTCCCGCTTGTGTAGACATTCACCCTCTGACCTAAATAGCTTGAAATATCGGTTTCCCCTACGGAAAAAATATTTTCGCCAATTTTGACCTTACCCGTTTTGACGCTTGTGTAACCTCCCAAAGCAGTAAATTCATTTTCCGTAACAATTCCCTCGTACAATAACAAATCATTTTCACGCATCAGACGTGCCAAAAGCGTGTTTTCGCTCTCTATTTTATAGGAAGGGTTAACAGGATTGTAATCCGGTTGCAAAATATCTGCTTCCAAGGCATTATCAACAAGTAATACAACATCCCTTCTCGTCGCATTTTCTGCAACATCTATATTTATTCTCCTGTTAATGCCAAGCTTCGTGGCCTGCATAAGATATCCGTTTGGATATCCCCCCGCTTCTTCTGCCACGGGTTCAAACCCTAAAACGCAAACCAATATTTTCAGCACTTCCATGTTTTTTATGCTGTCATCAGGTCTGAATGAGCCATCCTCAAAACCGTGTATCAGCCCCAAATCGGCAGCCCATACTATGTATCCCGATGCCCAGTGCGATGCATCAACATCAGAAAACCCGGTCTGCATATTGCCTGCCGTTTTTATTCCCAAAAGTCTTAGTGCAATCACAGTAAATTCGGCCCTTGATATATTTCTTTGGGGATGAAATTCTCCATCTTCATACCCCTCAACCAGATTGAGTGATTTTAGCCTGAAAATTGAATTTTCGTATCTGGAGTCGTTTGCATATGCGCTCATCTCAACCGAACTTAAAGCCAGCATTAAGATAACAAAAAGTGTTATGCCCTTCTTTATCATCTCAAGTTCCATAACCTTTCTGCCCACAATAATATGATATAATAATCTCTGTACACCTTACCGTGGGCGGATAAGGTGGTAATGGAACTTGTGCGCATCGTCGTTTCGCCAGGGGCGAAAAATTCGACGGCGCAGTGGGTTCCGCCGGAGGCAATTAGTTTGAATTTATTCAAACTAATTCCATAACCTTTCTGCCCACAATAATATGATATAATAATCTCTGTACACCTTACCGTGGGCGGATAAGGTGGTAATGGAACTTGTGCGCATCGTCGTTTCGCCAGGGGCGAAAAATTCGACGGCGCAGTGGGTTCCGCCGGAGGCAATTAGTTTGAATTTATTCAAACTAATTCCATAACCTTTCTGCCCACAATAATATTATATAATAATCTCTTACACCTTACCGTGGGCGGATAAGGTGCCGTTTAGCCCTAACTCAATGCGTCCATCATGCGCTTTATAATAACCGCAGCCTGCGCCCGTGTCGCTGTCTGCCGTGGCGCAATTTCATTTTCGCTAATTCCGTTTATAATATTCAGTGCATCGGCAATCTCCATATACCTCTTAGCCCATTCGGAAACCTGCTCACTGTCTGAATATTTGCTGATATCACCCTCTATTCCTGTGATATCCTTTTGAAGTGAGTAAGACATAACAATAATCTTTGTCATTTCCTCCCTGCTGATATGGTCATGCGGGCGAAACAGGGTGTCCCTTGAAATTAACCCTTTGTCAAGAGCTGTCTGAATATAAGACGAGAACCAGTCTGACGAGGTCACATCATCAAAAGCCCCGCTGTATTCGCTGTCGCCTTCCCCTACCACCCTTATAACCATGGACAAAAACTCGGCTCTTGAAACGGCATCATCAGGTGAATATATTTTTTCAGTTCTTCCCGTCACAATACCTTCTTTAACCAAAAAGCTTATTTCATCCCTTGCCCAATGCTCCGCCGTGTCGTCAAAAATGTATTTATCATCATCCTTGGGCAAAACGGGGTCAACAGGTGCGGGAGTGGTCGGCGTGGGATTTACCGGTCCCGGACCTCCGCCCGAACCGCCGCCTGAATTTGGCACGGAGGGCATTACAATTCCTCCCTTTCCTTTAATTTTATTCCCCCGGATCGTCTCCGGGGA
>CAZNYY010000432.1:0-2336 GCA_964577335.1 uncultured Oscillospiraceae bacterium
TCCCAAGAGAATAAATGTCGCTTCTCTCGTCGGTGTAGCCCCCCCTTGCCTGTTCGGGGGACGCATAGTGTACAGAACCAATTGCCGATTTCCCCGCCACGGTGGTTGATGCGCTCACCGCCCTTGCCAACCCAAAATCCGCCACCTTCAATATTTTGTCGGCGGCAATTATTATGTTGTGGGGCTTTATGTCATGGTGAATAATTTTTTTAATATGTGCGTGTTCAAGTGCCGAGGCAATTTGCAACACAAAATCATACGCCTCCGCAAGGGAGAGGGTTGATTTTTCCTGTAAATATTCTTTAAGCGTCGGCCCTTCTATACATTCCATTACGATGTAGTGCAAATTATCATGCCTGCCCACATCGTACACCGACACAATATTAGGATGCGAAAGGCTTGCCGCCGCCTGCGCCTCGGTTTCAAACCTGTGCAAAAACTCTTTGTCGCTGGAGAATTCCGGGCGCAGTATTTTAACCGCCACAAACCTGTTTAACAAACGGCACCTTGCCTTGTAAACAATGGCCATTCCACCCGCGCCTATATTTTCAACAATTTCATATCTGTTTCCAATAATTGTGCCTATCACTTCTCGTCCTCCTCATAGCGTATCAAAACAGCCGTAATATTGTCCCCGCCTCCCTTGTCGTTTGCCTTTTGCACCAGTGTTTCCGACACCTCTTGCAGAACAGGGCTTGATATAAGCGTATTTTTCAGTTCTCTATCACACAGCATATTGTACAACCCGTCCGTACACATCATTATAATATCGCCAGGCTGAAGCTTTTCGCAAATAAAATCCCATTTAACGCTGCTGTCAGTGCCGACTGCACGGGTTATCATATGCCTTCCGGGGTGGGTTTCAGCTTCAATTTCGGTGATTGTGCCGTTTTTTATAAGTTCATGTACGAGGGTGTGGTCGGTTGTTATTTGTTTTATAACACCCTCTCTGAAAAGATACACCCTTCCGTCGCCCACATGGGCAATATACAGCATACCAAAATCCACCAAGCACACGTCCGCCGTGGTTCCCATACCCTTATTCTCCTTAAATTTTGCACGTTCATACACTATGGAGTTTGCATATTTAATACTGCCGCCCAAAAGCTGCCCTGCACTTTTTTCGTCCATATCAAGGGGTGCGTGCATTTTAATAAATTTAATTATCCCCTCGGTAGCGCACCTGCTTGCAACATCCCCCGAGGCGTGCCCCCCCATCCCGTCACAAACCACAAAAGTGTACGGCACCTCTGCGTTTACCGCATAAAAATCCTGATTTGATTTTCTTGTCATTCCCTTGTCGGTCAAACCCGCATAATCAATCAAAGCATCACCGCCTTTAAAGGTTCTGGTTTCTAAGCTGCCCGCAGGCAGCGCTGATGTCCGCCCCCATTTCCCTTCGTATTGTAACGTTTATTTTGCACGCACGAAGGGCATCTGCAAAGTCCGAAACCGCCGTACTTTTCCTGTACCCCAGCTCCGAAACCTCGTTTACGGGGATTAAATTTATATGAAACCCCTGCGCCAACTTGCAAAGTGCCCGGGCACACTCTAGGGTATCATTTTCACCTTTAATTAAAGCGTATTCAAAGGTTACACGCCTTTTTGTTTTCTCAAAATATTTTCTGCATTCGTCCACAAGTTCCTCTACTAAAACGCTTTTTGCAATGGGCATTATTCTTCTTCGCCCCTCGTCCGTCGGCGAATGAAGGCTTACCGACAGGTTTACAGGCACCCCAAACTCCGCAAGTTTTCTTATACCGCTTATTATGCCGCAGGTTGAAATTGTTATGTGCCTTGCACCAATCCAAAGCCCGTCGGGGTTTACCGCATTTTCCAAAAAGGCGAACACGTTTTCCGTGTTGTCAAACGGCTCTCCGCTGCCCATTATAACAATATTCGAAATCCTCTCTCCTATATCATTCGCCGCCGCCATCACCTGCCCCGAAATTTCCCCCGCCGTGAGGTTTCGGACAAGCCCGTGCATTCCCGATGCGCAAAACACGCACCCCATCCTGCACCCCACCTGTGACGAAACACAGATGGATACCCCGTGACGGTAGCGCATTACAACACTTTCAACCGCCGCCCCGTCATGTAAACCGAAAAGATATTTTATGGTACCGTCAATTTTTGAAACCTGCTTTTTTAAAATTTTGGGCAAATAAAAATAAAAATCCTCACCCAGTTTTTGGCGCAGTGCTTTTGAGATGTTTGTCATCCCCCCAAAACTGCGGCTTTTGTATATCCCGCTGTAAATTTGCCCCGCACGGTATGCAGGCTCCCCCAAAGGCTTTAAATATTCTAAAACCATTGGGGGGGTTAAATCATATATA
>CAZNYY010000433.1:0-2333 GCA_964577335.1 uncultured Oscillospiraceae bacterium
AGCTTACAGGGTTTTCGGATGCTTCTTTGGTTTCGGACTATGCTTTTGATGCGGTGTCGTTTATGGTTGGCGAAGGGTATGTCAAGGGCAGCGGAGGTTTTTTAAACCCACTGGGATCTACCACACGGGCAGAAACCGCAGTGTTCCTGTACAGGGTGATGAACTAAACTAAAAAGTGGGCATTTGCCCACTTTTTAGTTTAAATACACCATTGTTTCTGTTTTGGCAGAGGTAAGCAAAGCATTTAAAAGGTCAAGGTCACCCTTTGCCTTTTCGGGGGTTGAAACAATTTCCTCCTTGTTTTGCACCGCATTATAAAAATTTAAAAGTTCGTGATAATATCCGTTTGAAGGTGTGTATGTTATCTGCTCCAGCCCACCGCCCTTGTAATTTATATTCACCACGCCCGAATCACGGCTTTCAAGAAAAATGTTCCCCAATGTTCCGAAAATGCCGAACCCCCCCGGCGGAATGTTAATATCCGTCCCTTGAGGGTTGTAGGTAAGTTGCCCGAACACACCGTTTTTAAATTTTATAAGGCAACTCAGCGCCATATACGGGGAAAAATCCTCCTCCTGCGGTCTGCCGCAGGCATAAATACTTTCCGCGTCTCCAAACAAAAATCTTAAAAGCGCAATGTCGTGTACCCCTCCGTCAAGCAGCATCCCGCCCTCGTACTGTGGATGTTGGCGCCAATCCTTTGCGGCAAATGTGTCACCCTTCATCTCCTCCTTAAAGTCGGAGCTTTTGCTTAAAACAAAATACATAACCTCCCCTATTTTGCCGCTGTCAATAATGTTTTTTATTATGGTGTTTTCTTCTTCATACCTGAAATTTTCCGCCACCATAAACTTTACCTGCTTCTCACCTTCAAGGTCAATCAGTTCCTGTGCCGCCTGAGTGTCTGCCGCTATTGGTTTTTCCGCCAACAAATTTTTGCCCGCCTCCAAAACATCCTTTGCAACCTCGTAATTCTCGCTTATCGGAACCATGGAAAAAACAGCGTCAATATCCCCCCGCTCCAAAAGTTCTTTGTAATCGGTATAAACATTTTCGGGCGAAAGATTAATACTTTTTGCAAAATTTTCAGCTTTGTCGGGACTTTTGTTGCAAACCGCTCCAATTTCATATTTGTCCGAAAGCTTTGTAAGTGCAGGATAATGCAGCTTGTCCCATGCCATTCCCACACCTATTACACCGATTTTTATTTTATTATCCATAAAAAACCTCCTTTTTTAATATTATGTATAAAAAAGGAGGTTTTAATTCATTATTTTAAATTTGAAACGGTTTCATGCGCTATTCTTCTAAAAAACTCCGCATTTTCAATTTGGGGGTTAAAATTCGCCTCCTCGGCACTTATCCCTGTCAGCGTTTCAAACCACACCGCCGAAAGCAGGTAGCGCCCATGCGGTATTGATGCATGGAATGTATCCCTGAAAAGCTCATAAAAACCTTCCGCCATAGCATTTTGAAATGCCTTGCCGCCGGGGATTATCCGCAAATCGCCAAGCTCCGCCGCCGCCTTGTAATATGCACGCTCCAAAGCACCAAACATATCAATCTGTTTTTTGTAAGGGGTTTTTTCAAAGATAATTTCACTGTTCTCCTCGTACGCCCATGTTTGGAAAATCACCTGCTCGGCACAGGGCGCCTTCTCCCCTACAAAACGTGATAGATTTTTCAAGTACGGATTGTATGTACCGTAATCAACACTTCTCGAACTCTGCTGCTGGAGGGTCACAAAATCCCAATCCTCACTGTCTAAAGTATCACCTACCGAAACATACTCCTCTGTCGAAACCCCGTTTTTCTCATACAAATAAAGCTTTTCTCCCGATACCGCATTCTCCCAGTGCGTCTGAAGCGAGCAGCCCCCAATATATAAATTTACAACCTGCATTCCCACTCCTGCGGACTTTGCAAAATCATGCAGATAAGCTGTCGCATCCTGCGAAAAGCTGTTGCCAATCGCAAGAACCTTTAGTTTTGCTTCACTCATATTGCGCCGCAAGCAGTGGCATTGCTTTTGTATGCAATGGTAGAGGCAGGGGTATGCGGAAGCCTTTTTTCCTCAAGTTCGGGCAAGCTGTCAATTTCTTTGCCAAGGTACGCATCAATTCTTTCAATTGCGGTTTCAATCCTTGCAATAAGACCACCGTAACGAATGTCCAAAACCTCCCACCCAAACGGTTTGTACACTGAATACCATTGTGCTTTGTGAATACCCTTTTGCTTTTTAACCGCAGCAAGCAATGCTGGGAAATGCACTTTTACACATTCCTCAAGGAATTTTGCATCATTTTTGTCATAAGCATCTTTTAAACGTTCTG
>CAZNYY010000434.1:0-2325 GCA_964577335.1 uncultured Oscillospiraceae bacterium
AGTTGTATGTATGCTTTTATCTTGCCAGCGTGCGTTGTGCTGTTGAACATTCTAAGCTCTATCGTGCCCTTCTGCCACACCGCATGCAGGTTTAGCGCGTTATGCTAAGCTAAACATAACGCGCTTTATGCGCAGTAAAGTATTATGCTGAGTTGACCCGCCTTTTGACGATACTGGTTAGCAAATTTGGCGGTTTAACTCAACATAATTGGATTATCTCTTTAGCCCTTTTAAGAACATAATAAGATTTTTATCATCGTTCCAATCGGGTAATTCTTCAATTAGAATATTTGAATAGGTCTTTTGAATGGCTATCCGTTTGGTTTCGGGGTTTGCTTTGGCATACACCTGCGTTGTTTCTACATCCTCATGTCCAAGAAAATCACGGATATAGATTAAATTGATGCCCGCTTCAAGCAAGTGCATTGCCTTGGAGTGCCGTAAGCAATGTGGAGTAATAGCTTTGATGTTTGCTCCCGACACATATTTTGCTAGAATGTATGAAATGCCACCCCTTGTTAATTTTTGCCCTTGACGATTGGTAAACAGTGGCTCCTCTAAGCGCTCGGGGCTGTCAAGACAGCGGTCAGAAATATATTTTTGCAAGATAATAGCGTTGGGTGCTGAGAGCGGAACAAATCTTGACTTGCGCCCTTTACCTGTCAATCGAATAGTTGCAGGGGGCTGTAGTCTAACAGAACGAACCGTCAAATCACATATTTCTTGCACCCGCGCGGCAGAATCATAAAGTAACGAAAGTATCGCCAAATCGCGCCTACCGTCACGGGCAAACTTGTCAGGTGCAGCAAGCAGCGTTGTAACTTCGTCCTCGGTTAAATAATTAATTGCAGGCCTAGAGTGCTTTTTGCAACGGATTTCAAGAATGTTTTGACTCAAATACAGTGTTTCAGGCAACTCAACTTGAACATAACGGAAAAAGGATTTTATCGCTGCTAACCGCTGGTTTCGTGTTGACGCACTACAATGCTTGACCTCTTCGAGCCAATTTAGAAAGTCCTCAATCGTTTCACGGGTCAGGTTGCCAAAGTTAATTTTTTCAGGTTTGACACCCTTTACATCTTTAAAAAACGTAAGCAGCAGTGAAAAGGTATCGCTGTATGAAAAAACCGTATTAGAACTGACATTAAGATGCCCCGACAAATAGGTTGTAAAAAAACGTGACAGCAAGTAGGAAAAGTCATAATTTTTCATTGGTCACCGTCCTTTGGAAAAACCCCTCCGAATTTTTCCTCAAACATCCCAGTTAATTCAGTATAGGCTTCTGGAACAAGGCGCAAATACTTTTGAGAGCTTTTTAATTCAACATGACCAAGGTAGGTACTTAATATGGGTAGCGCAACATACAAGTCTTTTCCGTCTGCCGTCCACTTGGCAAGCAGATGCACGGCAAAGGTATGCCGCAAATCGTGCAACCTTGGCCCCTTGCCGCGCCCTCCATGACTTATACCAGCAATTGCTAGTATTTGGCGGAATTGGTCATATATAGTGCTTGAGTCATACCAACCACCATCCCTTGCTGGAAAAAAGTATTCGCTGTTAGTCGCTTTAATCAATTTATTGTTACAATAATCACGACATAAAATAGTGAGGGAGTTTGACATTGGGACGAGTCTATCTTTATTACCTTTTGTGTTCAGCAGTAGCAATGTTCCGTTATCCAGATTTACATCCGCCCACTTCAGCAACAATGCTTCTTTAATTCGTAGTCCACAGGTGTAAAGCATTCGGTAAAGCAAGGGCATAACAAGATGTCGTATCTTAGACCCAAAACACTGTGTGCTAAACTCATCGACAGCCTTAAAAAACCGGTAAATTTCATCGTGTGTGAAAATGTACGGGATAAATGTTTTTTCAGGTTTTGGCAGCTTATGAAACTTACAATGAACAGGGATACCCTTAGAACGTAGAAATTGTGCAAAGCTACGGATGCTTCCAATACGCAATGAACGATTGGTTTCGTTCTCATAAGGTCTTTTAGCGCTCCATTTGTTCATCAGTTCTTCTGTAAAAATAGGCTCACTGATGCTATGCTGCAAACAAAACTTGTCAAATTGGTTTAGCACCTCTATTCCTAAGCCCATCTTAAATCCGACAGCTTGTTTCCATTCGATATACTCATTCGCATAGGGAGCAAATATGCTACTGCAATTAAGTTTTAACGGCAATGCAACTTTCATAGCGGCACCTCTAAAGCACAGGTTTTCAACTGCTTTATGTCAATAGAAGTATATTTTGAAGTAGTGCGCGCATTAAGATGCCCTAAAACTTCTTGAATAACATGAATCGGGGTTTCATTCTCAAGCA
>CAZNYY010000435.1:0-2319 GCA_964577335.1 uncultured Oscillospiraceae bacterium
GCCTGCGGCAGACAAAGCCAGTATCTGCCCTCGTATGCGGCGGCACATGCACTCTCCCCGTCCACCATATCGTCTAAATATTTTTTTACGGGTGCGCCGATGTCCCTCGGCTGTGCGCCGCCCCGGTACATGTAAACAGCGCCGTCCCCAAGCCATAAAAGCTTGCCCGCCCACTCGGCAATACTGCGGTTTGAAAGACAACCCACTGTATTTGAAAGTGTCTGTAACCTGTGATTTTGGGGGGTGTTTCCGTATAACTCGTGCATACTGTGCGGCTTAAAGCAAAGCACATTCCCCATAAAAGAACAAAGCCCCGATATTGTTTCCCCGTTTGCGGTTTGCGCTTCTGCATACCCGCCGCCCTCCTCCTCCGTCCAATCAAACATACTTTTGGGCGCACTGAAATGGAGAGTGTTTTTATCTTTGTGTGCCACATACAGCATGTTGTTTGAAACCGCAAGAAAATGCCCGCTCGGCATTCTTGAAAGACTTGATGCGGCACCCGTATCATGCCTTCTGTAAAAATTGCCGTGCCCGTCTACAAATATTGTATTGTCCATAAACTCAAGACTTGCTGCTTGCCCGCCCTGTAAACCCGTTAAAATATTTTTAAAACTTTCGGTTTGGGGGTCGTAATACATCCATTTGTTGTCCGCCACCACGGTAAGCAAATCCCCCCGCATTGCCCCCAAATGTCGAACCACCCCCGAAACCGTTTCAAAAACCGACCTCGGCCGTCGTACGGACAAATTCGGGTATGCGTCCGATTCAAGGTTTTCCATGGCGCACGCCTGCCCCGTTTCAATGTCAAACCCCGAAACCTCTGTGTTCACACCGCCGAAGGTGCTTATGTTTATGCTGTTTTTCTGCGGTAATTGATTGTAGTATGGCTTTTTCATACCAACCCTCCATTTTCATTTTTTCACTGTATTAAAGTAAATACGCCCCATGGCGGACCCCGTCCGCTATCTGTTCTCAAATTGCACCATCTTCATTTCCGTGCACTAAAACATCACTCCACGAAAAAACTAATCCCGCCATGGGTGCGGACCCCGTCCGCTATCGCCTTGATATTTTTACTCGCCTCCGCCCCAAATCCTCAAGCTCCGTCCTTGTGTACCTGCCGATGGGCACTGGCTCCTCCCCCGCCACGGGACGGCTCATAATCCCGTAACGCACCGCCTCGGGCGCATGTGTTATTTCGTGCGGCTCACCCGATGCATCCTCCGTCCGTATCCTGTCGAAAACGAGCGACGGGATGCACCGAATAAGATTTACACACCCTTCAAAAATCCTAAGCCTTTGCTCCTTTAAACACTCCCTCATCGCCCTCCACCCGGCAATCCTCTGCGCCTCTGCGGGAATAAGCCCCGTAAGCCCCGCCCTCGCCATTATCTGCATCCCCGAAAAGCCCGTTTCCTGGCGCCTGTTCCATAAATCAGGGGATGCGGCTGTGTATTCAATGCGCTCTCCCGCCGGTGTCATCTCCCTTATTTTCCTTGCCGCCTCGGAAAGCGTTAACCCGCTCTCGTATAATTCACGGTAAATAATAAGCCCTCCCGAAGGCTCCACCGCCCACCAGTAACAGGCGGTCATGTCCAGCCCGTAATCAAGACTTCGAAACCGCCTGTAATAATGCGGAATTTCAAAGGGTGCGATAACATGAACCTCACGACTAAATTCAGGAAAAAACTGCCCCTCAAAAATATCCCATTCCCCGTGAAGTAACGCCTTTTTCTCGTTGTCGGGCAATTCAGATAACCTTTTTATATAATCGGGGTCGCTCTCCATCAAAAAATGATTTTCAAAAACCTTTGCAGGGATGAAAATGCGTGTGCGCCCGTTTTTTTCAATTTTTTTCATGGGCGGTGCGGGGTCAATAAACCTGCGCCGCACCCAGGAATGTCCACGGTTTCCGGGATTTGTGGAACTTTTAATCTGCTTAGGATGCGCATTTGCACCCCTGACACGGCTTAGCAGATATGTGTATTGATATTCGGTAAAATGCGTCAACTCGTCAAACCGTACAATGTCGTACTCAGCGGACTGGTATTTTGTTACATCTATGTCACTCTGTAAATACCCAAACTCTATTACAGAACCGTTTTTAAACTTCATTTTGTGCTTTGAACTTGTGTATTTCATGCACTGCTTTGGTATTATCTCAAGCGCCGTCATTATTAGTGAACGCTCCAGCTCCGGAAAGGTTGACCGCAGGATAAGCTGCCTAATCCCCGGTCGGGTCACAGCCGCCAAAAACGCATCAACCACCTGCGCATATGATTTTCCGCCCCCCGCCGCACCGCCGAATAATACCTC
>CAZNYY010000436.1:0-2317 GCA_964577335.1 uncultured Oscillospiraceae bacterium
AAAACATCATTACCCCTTCTTTTGAAAAGAGGATGTGCCATTACATCAACATTCACTATTATATCCCCCGGGGGGCCTCCGTTTCGCCCGTGGTCGCCCTGTCCTCTTACGGATATTGCCTGCCCGTTGTCAATACCTGCGGGAATATTTATTTCTACCTTTCGGCTTTTTCGTACATTTCCGTGTCCTTTACAGGTTTCGCATGGGGTTTTTATAATTTTACCCGTGCCGCCGCAGGTTTCACAAGTTCTTGACGTGCTGAGAAAACCCATGGACATACGAACTTGACCACTGCCCCTGCATGTGGAACAGGTTTCCGGGGACGTTCCTTTTTTCGCCCCGCTGCCCTCACAGGTATTACAGCCCTCCATGCGGCTTATGTTCAAGGTTTTTGCAGTGCCGAAAGCCGCCTCTTCAAAGGTTATTCTAATAGTTTGCCTTAAGCTTCGCCCCCGCTCCGGCGCATTCGGGCGAGTTCCTCCTCCACCAAAACCGCTGAAAAACGACTCGAAAATGTCTTCAACATTTATACCGCCAAACCCGCCGTATCCCCCGCCCCCTGCGGCGGACGGATCTACCCCCGCATGACCGAACTGGTCATAAGCCGTTCTTTTCTGAGAGTCGCTTAAAACCTCATAGGCTTCGCTTGCCTCTTTAAATTTGGTTTCCGCATCTTTATTGTCCTTATTTATGTCGGGGTGATATTTCTTTGCCACAGTGCGGTATGCTTTTTTTATCTCATCTTCCCCTGCGTTTTTGGAAACGCCCAGCACCTCATAATAATCTCTTTTTGCCATACAACCCTTACCCTCCGTCTTTTTTGAGGTAAATAACATTATATAAGCCGCCACAAAGCCTTGGCGGGGAACCCGTCCCCGCCAAAAAAGCTGTATTTTGGGCAGCCGTATTATTCTTTGTTTTCGTCCTCGTCAACAACCGTGTAATCAGCATCATACACATTGTCACCACCGCCTGCTGCGTCCCCCGCACCGGGCTGTCCCCCGTCAGCAGGGGGTGTGGCATCCTGATAAATTTTGGACGAAAGCTCGTAAAACTTTTGGTTTAACTCCTCTGTTGCCGCCTTTATCGCCTCGGTATCGGTACCCGATAATGCGGTTTTAACCTTTTCAACCAATCCGTTTATTGCGGTTTTATCATCATCCGAAAGTTTATCCCCCAAATCGGTAAGTGTTTTTTCCGTTTGATACACAAGCTGGTCTGCACTGTTTCTTACATCAATTTCTTCTTTCTTCTTTTTGTCCTCTGCGGCAAACTGCTCCGCTTCCTTTACAGCACGGTCAATATCATCGTCCGAAAGGTTCCCCGAGGCGGTAATTGTAATCTTCTGCTCGTTTCCTGTACCCATGTCCTTTGCGGAAACATGCACAATACCGTTTGCATCAATATCAAAGCTAACCTCTATTTGCGGAACCCCTCTCGGTGCGGGTGGAATCCCCGTCAGCGAAAATCTTCCTATTGTCTTGTTGTAAGCCGCCATTTCACGCTCACCCTGCAAAACATGCACTTCAACGCTTGTTTGCCCGTCAGCCGCAGTTGAGAAAACCTGACTCTTATTGGTGGGGATGGTAGTATTTCTTTCAATAAGTTTTGTAAACACCCCGCCCAAGGTTTCAATTCCCAAAGAAAGTGGCGTTACGTCCAAAAGCAAAAGGTCCTTAACATCGCCCGACAAAACGCCCGCCTGAATTGCGGCGCCTATTGCAACGCACTCGTCAGGGTTTATGCCCTTATGCGGTTCTTTCCCCGTAAGTGCTTTAACCGCTTCATACACTGCCGGAACACGGCTTGAGCCGCCCACCAAAAGAACCTTGTCAATCTGGTCGGGGTTAAGTCCCGCATCTTTTAGCGCATTTTTTGTAGGTGTCATACTCTGCTCCACAAGGTCTGCCGTAAGCTCGTTAAACTTTGCCCTTGTAAGGGTCATGTCAAGGTGCTTAGGACCGCTGCCGTCAGCAGTTATAAACGGCAGGTTTATATTGGAAGTCATAACACCGGAAAGCTCTATTTTTGCTTTTTCCGCAGCTTCTCTCAGGCGCTGCAACGCCATTTTATCATTCTTTAAATTAATACCGTTTTCCTTTTTAAACTCTCCGCTGATGTAATCAATCACTCTGTCATCAAAATCGTCCCCGCCAAGGCGGTTGTTTCCGCTTGTAGCCAAAACCTCAAAAACCCCGTCGCCAATTTCAAGAATTGACACGTCAAAGGTACCTCCGCCCAAGTCATAAACCATTATTTTTTGGTCGGTATCCTTATCCATACCATATGCCAAGGCGGCGGCCGTTGGTTCATTTAT
>CAZNYY010000437.1:0-2303 GCA_964577335.1 uncultured Oscillospiraceae bacterium
TCTTTGTAGATTTCGGCTAACCAAACCAACGGTGAAATCAGCGGGCTGTTGGAGCACGTGTGTTTGCTCGAATAACCGGGTCCCCATAAAATACCGCCCCACTCCTCACCGTTCGGCTGTTTGCTTTGATCCCAGCCGTCCAAACAATAAGCGGTGAGGTATTCGGAATAATCCAAATACCATTCTCTACGTTCTTTATTTGTTGCTAAGTCGGTTCCTGTCAGGCTTTCAGCTTCTTTTTCGAGCATGAAATAGGCTTCCAGGAAGCAACGAATCAACCACATTTGGTCGTCGTACACGTTTTCACGACCGCTTACATCATAATGTAAGGGGTCAATTTTTGTTTGCCTTGGCACACCAATAATGTTTTCCCAGCGAACATCTGCTCGCGTCGTTGATGTAAATATGGAGTACCCTTTATAATAATCGAGGTTTATCGTGCAGGCATCCCAAACGAGTTGCTCGTAAAAATGAAACAGTTGGGTGTAGACCGGATCTGCATCGGGCAGGTCTTTGATAGCCTGGAGACTTTTCATTGCCACTAACAGCATTTCGATTATGTTCGTGTACTCGTAGCAATTGTAACTTCTGCCGACGGTTTCGCCCGTATGTATATTAAATTTGGGGCGCGGGTTTAGGATGCGGTTGTTTTTCCAATCATCATAGCTTGTATATTTCCAGATTGTATGGTTGGCTATTTGCACTGCACGCAGTAAATGAACGTGGTTCGCGTTTTTGGCAAGTAACCTGTCAAGCTCGATCGCGTGTCCATAAACATGGCGTGCTTCGTCAGTGCCCCAGTACAGGTTGCTACCATCCGCGAAAATTGTACGAGGAGCGGCAACGGCTTTAACCGATGCCATTGCCGAAGCCGCGGTAGAGTCGTCAGGATAATGGTAAACAGTTAGCCATTCCGCCCCTTTCGTTATTGTAAGCTGGGCACCTCCTCCTGTCTCTTCCGAAACGACCTTAAACCCGTTCATTTCAAAAACGCCTTTAATTTCGTCATACGCTCTGCCGACCGGAGGAAATTCTGTACCCGGGATAGTAGTGAAAGACGGTACGGATTGTGAAAAGATACCTATTGTAAAAGCAACACACGTGAATAATGTAAAAATAAACTTCATCATAATTATTGTTAATACTGCAGACGCTGTATGATGATTTTCTTTCAAAAAGAAAGATTTCACCTAATCAAGAAACATACGGGATCCTGTGATTATATTACTTTCCGCAGTGTTGTTAGAATAATTCAAAAGAAATAGACTATTTTAATAGTTTCATCCCAAATCCGGGAGAATCAGGAACTTGCATTTTCCCGTCGATTATAGAATAATTGCCATAATCAATATCGTCAGATAAACAAGTTACACCTTCAAGGGTAACCACATTACCCAGGCCGGCAGCAAGATGAGCTGTATAATTAGTTTTTAACCGGTCTCCCCAAGCGTGTGGACTTGATGTCATTCCCATATTTTTCAGGTAGGGCATGAGATTTATCCAACGAGTAAAGCCATAATCGTACGTATCCGGTAAAAACACGTTAAGCGCTTTTTCCTTACCTAAAGTGAGGCATACGTCAAAATCAGGATTTAATTCACCGTCCGCGTAAAGCGTTTTTTCAAAACCATTACTATCCATCCATTTTCTTAACTCCCTGCCTTCATTCAATGTTTCTCTAAACGGTTCTTCTACCCAAAATAAGGGTACGTTTCCAATCCCTTCCAGAAATTGTATCGTATCTTTAAGATCATACATGTCATTCGCGTCAACTAATACTTCCGTATTTTTATCTTTGAATGTCTGATGTATTAATTTTACAACTTCAATATCTTTCTTTAACCCTTCGGCGTGGGGATACCATCTCCCGCTTCTGCCAATTTTAGCTTTGAATTGGCGGTATCCATAATTGTAATCCCATTCGCAATTTTCTAAAATAATATCCAGGCTTTTGGACATATTTTCAGGATTTAATTCATCTAAATAAATCATACCACTATAAACCGGCAGTTCCTTACTTCCACTGTTTCCGATCAACTTATATACCGGTTGATTTAAAATGTTACCGCATAAATCAAATAACGCGAATTCTACTGTTTGGTCTAAACCGATATTAATTATGCCATATTCTGGATTTATTAATTCGGATACTTTTTTGTTTTTCATAAAATGAAAAAGTCCTTTGGCCCTGTTTCCCGAAAGGCCCCAACCTGTTGCACCCTGGTCTGTATATAACCTAATTACCGTGCTTTTATGATGTTGACCGTGAAAATCAATTCTCCCATTTTTACCCACGAACCGGG
>CAZNYY010000438.1:0-2301 GCA_964577335.1 uncultured Oscillospiraceae bacterium
CCTAAAAACACCTCAAAGGAATTTTTGGCACACCCCAAAAAGCCGGAATAAAACAGGTTCAGCCCAAGTTTTCGGCTATTTCAACCATTACCCTCTTGTTTTCCCTGATTGCGGCCGCCTTTACAACAGAACGTATTGCTTTTGCAATCCTGCCCTGTTTGCCTATGACCTTACCCATATCGGCTTCATGTACATACAACTCCAAAATTATTCCGTCTTCCGCCTCACGTTCCATAACCAAAACGTCTTCCGGGTGGTCGGTCAATGCCGTGGCTATTACCTCAAGTAATTTTTTCATAATACCACCAGACTTTCTGCCCGTATCAGGGCGTTACTCGATAATGTTACTTCTTTTCAGCAAAGATTTCACACTGTCGGTCGGCTGTGCGCCGGTTTTTATCCATTTTTGAACCTTTTCAGCATCAATCTTTATTTCAGAAGGATTTGTGAGGGGATTGTATGTCCCAACTTCCTCAATAAATCTCCCGTCACGAGGAAACCTTGAATCTGCCACGACTATCCTATAAAAAGGAACTTTTTTTGTACCCATTCTTCTAAGTCTTATTTTTACCGCCATTTATCTCACCTCCCCAAAAAAAGTATCTATAAAAGCGAGTAGCACTCGCAGGCATAGCGCTCAAAGATTTGCGGCAGCGCAGTTTTGCCGCACGGTATCGAAAGTTTAAGCCGTTTTCTTGTATCTATAAAAGCGAGTAGCACACGCTGGGCATAGCGCTCAAAGATTTGCGGCAGACACAGTCTTAAAATTTAAACTTAAGTTTTTTGCCCCCGCCCCGTCCCATAAGCTGTTTTATCATCTTTTGCATATCCTCAAATTGTTTGAGAAGTCTGTTGACATCCTGAACCGAGGTTCCGCTTCCGGCGGCAATTCGCTTTTTCCTGCCGGAATTTATTACGGACGGGTTTTCTCTCTCCTTAGGTGTCATTGATTTTATAATAGCACCCGTACGGTCAAACTGTTTTTCGTCAACATTCGCATTTTTCAAAGCATTTGCATTAACGCCCGGTATCATCCCCGCTATCTGACTTATGGGGCCCATGTTTTTCATCTGCTCAAGCTGATCCAAAAAGTCATTCAAGTCAAACCTTTGTGTTTTTAGTTTTTGTTCAAGTTCTTCCGCCTTTTTCTGGTCAAAAGATGCCTGTGCCTTATCAATAAACGTCAGAACATCTCCCATTCCGAGGATTCTTGATGCCATGCGGTCGGGATGAAAAGGTTCCAAATCCGACAGTTTTTCTCCCATACCCGCAAATTTTACGGGTTTTCCCGTAACAGCCAAGACGGAAAGTGCCGCCCCGCCCCTTGTGTCACCGTCAAGCTTTGTCAAAATGATTCCGTCAACACCCACGGCTTCACTAAACCCTTTTGCGACATTTACGGCATCCTGCCCCGTCATAGCATCTACCGTAAGCAGAATTTCCGTCGGTCTTACCGCCTTTTTTATTGCCTTTAGCTCGTCCATCAACTCGTCATTTATATGAATTCTGCCGGCGGTATCAACAATAACCGTGTCATAAAGCGATGTGTCACATGTTTCAACAGCTGTTTTTGCTATTTTAACCGGGTCGGTCACACCGTCCATTTTAAAAACCGAAACACCTGCCTGCCCCGCCACAACCTCAAGCTGATGAACGGCCGCAGGGCGGTACACGTCACATGCCGCTAAAATCGGACGTTTACCCTGTTTTTTTAAGTGCAATGCAAGTTTTGCGGCGGTTGTGGTTTTGCCCGCACCGTTTAGCCCTGTCATCAAAATAACAGTCGGCGGCTTTGGGGACACCAAAAGCTTTGACTCGGTAGACCCCATAAGTTCCGTAAGCTCATCACGCACAATTTTTATAATTTGTTGTGCAGGGGTCAGGCTTTCCATAACCTCACTGCCAACCGCCTTTTCGCTGACCCGCACAATAAAATCCCGTGCCACCTTAAAGTTTACATCGGCCTCCAAAAGCGCAAGTCTTACCTCACGCATGGCTTCCTTTATATCCTTCTCGCCGACCCTTCCGTGCCCTTTAAGCTTTTTAAAAACAGCTTGCAGCTTGTCTCCAAGGCTTTCAAATGCCATAATCAATCTCCGTTTCCCTCAATCGCTGCCTATTATCTCATAAATCCTGTCCAGATGCCCCGTAAGCTGTTCTCTCAATTTCATATCGGAAATTTCAAGTGCCTTAGCACGGATTTCCTCAGCTTCACGGTTTATCTCATCCAGCTTTTTGAAAAGACCTATTCGTTCTTCGAAAAGCAGAAGTTTTGCCTCACCCTTCTTTATAAAATCACGG
>CAZNYY010000439.1:0-2269 GCA_964577335.1 uncultured Oscillospiraceae bacterium
AATGTTACTTCGTCGCTATTCGTTTTATACATAGCCCTAAAAAGAGTCTGCCAAAAGGCTCCTGATTTTGAGGCTGAAACACCGACCAAATCTTCTATATATTGCCTTGTCTGATTATTGTTATGTACAGCCGTAAGAAATTTGTGTTTTGAAAAATCAAGGCTTAGATTGTCAAAAAACAAATCTAAAACTTTCGACTGTTCAGTAGTCGGAAAAGGCGGTTGATCCTGCAACACTTTCATGAAGGCGTAAAGAGGGAGTGTGCAAGCGCCCTCGAGAGTTCCCTTTGGCGTATAGTCCGATTCATATGCTCGGCGTACGACATCAGAAATAACCTTAAACATATCCGCCGCTGCATCGGCTATTTCTATATTGCATTTCTTATAAAAGTTTGCCCGCCGTTCTTTTTGTTTTTCTTTTTCCTTAAAATAGTCATGCGCCGCCATTGTAGTTGAAAGAATTATTGCATCCCAAAATCCAAATGCCATAATAAACCCACCTCTATTTATTAATAGTATTCTCGAGGATTCCTGATATTTCCTCAAGATTGCAATTTATACAACCTTTTGTCAGCGAATATAACGAGGAAACGGTAGTGAAATCCTTAAACGCTATGATGTATTTAAGTGCACTAAAACAATCCCCTTAAAAGTGTAAATATCAGCACTGAAAACAAAAAAACTGTTCCCAATAACGTAGTAACACAACCACTGCAGCCGGAAGAATTAGGAGAGTTTTTGCTTTTTAAATACTCCCTGTACTCATAATCATGTTCCGCTTCCTTCATGTGATCAAACGAACTCATTAAAATGCCGCCTTTCTTTTTTTGAATTTAGCTTTGAGGATAATAACAAAAGTTTTGTAAAACCTTTAGTGAGTAATCTTACCCAATTACATTACCCGGTTCTTTTTCTATTTCCCTATGTTAATAATGAATCTCCTCAACTTGCCATTATCAATGCAGCGCCGGTATCGAACCTATTACTCATAATAGATAAATATATAATCAAAAAATATTATATCACACCCTTCCATATTTGTCCATTGACACAGGTAACAAAATTCTACAAATATTTTATACAAAAAAAGCCCCACAGCACGTGATGTGTGCTGTGGGGAACTTGGGGCTATAATCTTAAATCATATTTTGAGCCGTCTTTAAATATAAAAACCATGTTTTTACCGGTGGTGACGGTTATGGTTTCTACCATGCTGTAAAACAGGTTTTCATCAAAATCCGTTATAATGACTTTATTCTCGATTAAAGTATCAAGATATTTTTGTGCTTCCTTACGTTTGAAAATCTGTGTTGTTCGCATATTTTCGAGTTCCGTAAGCTTTGTGGATTCGATTTTGTATCGGTTCGCTACCTCGGAATACATTCTTTCATATTCGACTTGATTTAATGCTGTTCTGCTGTTTTCATCAATGCATCTGCGGATATTCTCAGAGGCGACATTTACTTTTTCCTGTTGCTTTTCAATCTGTATATCAATTTTGCTTGTATCAGTAAGGGCACATACCAGTTCGTTTACCGTGGATATTATTTCATCACGGTTATCAATGGTGGAGTTAAAAACATCCACAAAGGCTTGTTTTAGTTGTTCTTCAGTAAAATGAGGGGTAGAGCATTTTTCATTGTTTTTAAACTTTTGGTTGCACTGCCAAATAATACGACGGTACTTACTGGTACTGTGCCACACCTTGCTACCGTAAAAGCCACCGCACTCGCCACAAATCACCTTGCTTGCGAACACTCCTGCTGTACTTTTCCGCTGCCCCTTGCGTTTTTGAAATTCAATCTGCACAAGGTCAAAGGTTTCGGGTGGTATAATGGCAGGATGACTTTCTTCTATATAATATTGCTGCACCTCACCCTCGTTGATTTTTTTCTTTTTGGTCAGAAAATCCACGGTGAAGGTTTTCTGCAAAACTGCATCGCCTTTATATTTTTCGTTTGTAAGAATACTTTCTACGGTGCTTGACTGCCAAATCTGTCTGTTGGCAGGTGTAGGTATCTTTTGCTCCGTCAGATGCTTTGCAATAAATGACGGTGTTTTTCCTTCTAAAAACATTCTATAAATCAGCCGTATGATTTTAGCTTCACTTTCAATTATCTTAGGCAGCCCGTTTTCGCCCTTTTCATAGCCGAGAAAATGCTTATACGGAAGATTAATTTTACCGTCTGCAAACCGTTTTCGCTGTCCCCATGTGACATTTTCCGATATTGAACGGCTTTCTTCCTGTGCCAAACTTGACATAATGGTAA
>CAZNYY010000440.1:0-2257 GCA_964577335.1 uncultured Oscillospiraceae bacterium
CTTTGGAACCAACACAGGTGCAAACTGGCTGAGTATTACGGAGTTTAAGGCATATGCGAAAAGAGGGGACGACAATGTGGCGGAGGGGTCTGCAAGCGAACCCGCATGGCTTATTTTAGGGCTTTACGAGAGGGATGAGCAAACATTATCAGATGTCACCGTAAAATCGGTAACGGTGAGGAAAGGGACGGAATTATCTGCCAGTATCAATGTGCCGAGTGACTATGAGAACTACTGCGTCCGTTCAATGTTAATTAGCAAAAATGGGATTGGAATACTAAAAGAAAGTGATGTTTTGCAATAGCGCACAATACTTTCAAAACAGGCATCTGGCGTCATGGTATGTGATGCGTTAAATACTATTTACACAATTAAAAATAAAAATTAAGGAGGAAATAAGATGTTGAAAAAAACAATCGGCTTACTACTCACAATTTGTATGGTTGCAGGGTTTCTTGTTGTCCCGGCATCGGCTCATCAAAACATTTATGACAGTTTTGATTTTGAGGATTATGTCGGTGCGGAAGACGGCACATTAAAGAAATTGCCTGCAAACAGCTCAGCCGCAACATGGAACTTAAACAATTCAGGGGGAGATGGTGACGGCGTGACCTCGGTTGCAACAGAGAAGGGCACCAGCGTAAACGTTATAAACGGCATCGGTGCAAACCTCAGTTTAAGGTACAATCTAATGACGCCCATAGTTGAGGCGATAGGAATTGATTTTTCTATAAAACCTATGGATCTTCTGTCCGCTCGTGCGATTCAAATTCGTGCTACCACGAGCTCTGCAAGTTGGAGGGCATTTTCCTTTGATGTAAATGGCAAGGCAAGCTTTTTCGAGAGTGCGGTAGACGGATTGACCATTTCGCCCGCAACATGGTACGATGTTAAAATAAAATATAATATTGGTACGGGGTATTATGATTGTACCATAACCGACGGCGAGAACAGTTACAGCATGACGGGAGTGTACTCAAAGCACGCAGATATTATTGATGTAAACCAGATATACTTCGGCTATTATCCGACAAGAACCGGCACATCAAATACTTATTTTGACGATATAACTGTTTATACATTTACACCTGAGAAGGTAAGATTGCCCTATTATGTTGAAGGTGAATATAATTTTGACGATTATAGCGGCTCGGCGGACGGAACAGTTCCTCCGGCAGGTTTCAATATCCAAAACAACACGGGATATATTGATGACGAAACCCCGTACGGCGGTCTGTTCAGTGTTCAAACCGATAGGGGTAGAAGTGTTGAATACAGGCAGAATGAGCCGGGTAAAAACCTTGGGGTAACCAGGGGGCTTGGGCAAAGAATAACAACTACGGCTGCCATGGAGTTTTCTGTATACCTAAATGACTATAATGCCCAACGAATGTTCCAGTTTAGAGGGTACGGAGATGACGGTAATATAATGGCGACAGTGCGAAGTTTTGTCATAAACAAGGACGGCACGGTAACTGTAATGGGGGAAGATACGGGTGTGAAGATTGACCTTAATAAGTGGTACGATGTTAAGGTGTACTATGATGTGCAAAGCAACTGTATTTCTGCTGAAATTTACCAAAACGGGATGCGAGTGGCATCATACATTACATATGTTGTGACAGGCTATGTTTCTATCAGCCATATATACATAAATTCTGGGAGTGTTGCTAGCGGTATCATGGCAAGCGCATATGTTGATGATATAAGGATTGGCGAGGCAAGAAATGTGTATATGCCAATGGGTTTTGAGTATGACTTTGATGATTTTATAGGCAGTGCGGACGGACAGACAGCACCCGAGAATTTGTTTATGAGCGGCGGCACTGCTAACACCGCAGGTGTTTTGGATGAGGAAAACGCAGGCGGCAAGCACCTTAAACTCTTTTCGGACGGCTCACAAAACCTTGAACTGTCGGGGATTTTGGACAGAAACTATCAGGGGAAGCTTGAAAGTGAAACTGACATCACAATAAGCGATACGAACGCAAAGTACAGAGGGCTGGGCTTTGCAAGAGGCAGTGACAGATATTATCCCGTGAAATTTGTAAGTGAGGATTTAAGTATTCTTATAGGGGATATACAGGTGGGGACATTTGAAACGGGGCAAAACTACAATGTGAAAATGGAAATTGACACTGCCCTGCTCACCGTTTCAGCAGAGATATCCGACGGTGCGAATACCTTCACAGGAACGGCAGTGCTACCGGCAGAAGATTCCTCTGTTTCATCTTACAATATTCATGTTGAAGCACCC
>CAZNYY010000441.1:0-267 GCA_964577335.1 uncultured Oscillospiraceae bacterium
TTTATGGTGAATTTGCATATGAAATATTTCCGAACACAAGAATATTACGACCAGGGCAACTGGAGGGGTACTTGGGAGATGGACGGCGGCGGTGCGCTTATGAACCAAGGTATACACGGCATTGACTTGCTTTTGCATCTTGTCGGTCGGGTAAATCTTATTTCAGGTTTTGCAAGAACCTTGACACATGATATAGAGGTTGAGGACAATATGGTTGCAAGTGTTGAGTTTGAGAACAAAGCTATCGGAAGTATCGTGGCATCCACT
>CAZNYY010000441.1:277-2254 GCA_964577335.1 uncultured Oscillospiraceae bacterium
ACCGCAGAATGGAAATTTACGGCGAGCGGGGCAATATTGTTTTGGAAGAAGATAATATTGTCAGGCGTGTCAAAGACGGGGTTGAGGAAGTTTTAGATAAAATTAATTTAAGTGTAGGCGGCGCAAACACCCACCAAGTTAACTGCTTTATGGGACATAAAACTCAAATGGAGGATTTCATAGAAGCAGTTTCCGAAAATAAAAGTCCTGCCATAAAACTTGAGGAAAGTGCAGACGCGGTTAAACTTATAAAAGCACTTTACAGGTCGTCCGACGAAGGCTGAGCGGTCATGCTAAAATAAGGAATGGGTGATATAATGATTATTGATGCACATAATCATCCCGATTGGTACGGGTTTAATTTTGAAAAATTCATAGCCGATATGGATGAAAAAAATATATACAAGACATGGCTTTTGTCTTGGCATTGTCCGGAGAATGAATATGCTCCGGAAACTAAAAGTTGTTTCCCAAACCCTGCGGGGGATAACCCTATTCCCTTTGAAAACTGTGTAAGGTTTTATGAAAGGAATAAAGAAAGATTTGTACTTGGTTTTGCGCCCGACCCAAGGAAACCCACCGCAATAGATGAGCTGAAATCTGCTGTTTCGCAGTACGGCGTCAAGGTGTGCGGAGAGGTTAAGCTGCGTATGATGCTTGATAATCCCGACGCTATAAGAATGTTTCGTTTTTGCGGGGATGAGGGGTTGCCGGTTGTAATACATCTTGATTATGAGTATGATACAGGCAGTATGTATCCCAGACCGAACTGGTGGTACGGCGGCGGGATAGATGCTCTTGAAAGAGCATTAAAACTTTGCCCCGAAACCACATTTTTAGGTCATGCCCCGGGTTTTTGGGGGCATATATCAAGGGATGACAAAGTGTTTTCACAATCATATCCGAAGGGCGATGTTGTCAGGGGAGGCAAGGTTGAGATGCTTTTGCGTAAATACCCAAATCTTTACTGTGACATTTCTGCGGGGAGCGGCTTAAACGCTCTTAGTAGGGACTTAAACTTTACAAAAGATTTTTTGGGTGAGTTTCAAGACAGGGTTCTTTATGCGAGGGATTATTTTGACAACGGTCATCAAGAACTTCTAAACAGCATCGGGCTTGATAAAGAAATACTGGATAAAATCTACTTTGAAAATGCCGAAAGCTTGATAAAATAATAATATTTAAACCGCCGTACCTAATGGTTTCGGCGGTTTCTTTTATTTATATCCTTGCCACTCCGCTCTCACGGGCGGCCTTTGAAACGGCATCCGCCACACTTTTCCCCATCCTCTCGTCAAACGCCATGGGCAAAATATATTCTGCCGAAAGCTCGTCATCCTCCACAAGAGATGCAATGGCATATGATGCCGCAAGCTTCATCTCGTCATTTATATCCTTTGCACGCACATCAAGCGCCCCTCTGAAAATACCGGGGAACGCAAGCACATTGTTTATTTGGTTTGGGAAGTCCGAACGCCCCGTGCCGACGACCGTCGCCCCCCCACGGGCTGCCGCATCCGGCATTATCTCGGGTGTTGGGTTTGCCATCGCAAATACTACCGCATCCTTTGCCATTGATGCCACCATATCCTCCGTTACAACCCCCGGGGCCGACACGCCAATAAACACATCCGCACCCCTCAGCGCATCCGAAAGACTGCCGGTTTTTCCTGTTTTGTTGGTGATATGGCTTATACGCTCCTGCTCTTTGTTCGCACCTTCCATACCTTTGTAAATAATACCTGCCCTGTCGCACATTACAATATCCGAAACACCTATCTTTAAAAGATGGTTTGCAATTGCAACACCTGCCGAGCCCGCTCCGTTTATAACGCAGGAAACCTCGAAAATATCCTTTTTTACAACCTTTAGGGCATTTATAAGTGCCGCCGCCACCACAATGGCAGTGCCGTGCTGGTCGTCATGAAAAACAGGGATATCACAAATTGCTTTTAATTTTCTTTCCACTTCAAAGCA
>CAZNYY010000442.1:0-2247 GCA_964577335.1 uncultured Oscillospiraceae bacterium
TTTTTTCTTCATGGTATTATTCACCTGCCAGCATAAAAACGCCTATTTTTATTGTGTGCGTAAACCCGTTTTCGCCTGCCACGGCGTCCATTTCACGCACCATAAGGAAGTTTATGTTGTCGACCTCGGCAAGCATATTTATAAACAAATCCATCCCGCCCTCGGTTGTCAGTGTGACATCAACCGTTTTTGTGCCGGAGAGGGTTTTTGTGCTTTCATGCTCTATGATAAATGAAATTGGTTTTAAATTGTTTCTGACACTTAAATCCGTAAAATAACGGTTAAGTTCCTCGTCACTGAGATGGCGCATTACACGGATATTTGTGGCGTTGTCAATATAATTTTGCACCTTGTTATACTTTTGTTCAATTTCTGTTTTTGCGCCGCCGTAATCAGTCACAAGATGGTAAGCCGCTAAAAGCGACTCGTTTGTTTCAATTCGCTCACGATACATGCTGTACCGAGGTATTATAAGATATTGTATCGAAAGCATGACAAAGGCGGTGATAAAAAATATAATTATCAACCTTTTTTCCCGAGGAGAGAGATTTGTACTGAAAAACTTACTCTTATCCATATGCTTTCCCTTTCTATTTTAGTGTACACCACACATTAAAGGCGTACTCGTTTATACTGTTTAGTGTATATCCATGGTACTCTATACCCGCAAAAACCCCTGTCGCCCTTATGTTTGCGACAAATGTTGAGGCGCTGTATTCGTCCGCACTCACGCCCTCAATTAACATTTTATTGTCATCGGCATTATACGAAATATTTAGAATGTTAACGGATTTTGCCGCCTCCTCCACAAGAGAGCCAAGCACCCCCGCATTTAGCCCCTCGGGCAATTTGCCTTGTTTTGCAAACCCTTCAACCAACAAAACCGTTTGCTCCAGTTCTTTTGTTTTGCTTATTTTCCCCATAGTATCATCAAATGCCGCCCTTACATCAGGCTCTGACAGATGATTTGTCATCTGCGTATTTTGCAGCCCCAAAATTTCGCCCCTGAAATAAAAGTAGCCGTATATGCCAAAAACCAGTATTAAAAGAACGGCGGCGGCAGAAATGCTTTCCGTTATTTTCTTGTCTTTTTGGACACGGATATCCCTAAGCTGTTCTCTGTATTTTTTCAGCAGGTTCATATCATTTTGTTTTCCAAAAACCGCTACAAAGGGATGAAAAAACTCCGCCGGAAAATCTTCCCCCAAAATACCGTCAAGACTTGAAACCGTAACCCCAAGCCGTTCGGAAGTGTTGCGCAGTGCCTGAAGATCATCATTTTCAAGCCCTATATAATAGCTTGTCCCAATGGGGGACAGCTTTTCGGATTTGTTAAACTGTATCAGTGACGAAAGCCTGTTTGTAAGCTGTTCGATATATTCATTCTTTTGCATATCAGGAAAAACGGCACTTCTGTTTGTGAGAAGATACGAACCCTCCTCAAACAAAACCGAAACGAGGCTTGTACCCTCAATTATATTTATTGCAAAAGTACGCCCGAGTTCATCCGTATACCTTTTTGCCAGTTTAATAACGGCATTTTGCATCACGTCTATTTTGCCGGGTATTATCTTTGCCGCCTTAAAAGTATCGTTGTACACCTTCAAAAGCTCCACAGGCACGGCAGAACAAATAACCTCGTTTAGCCCCTTCTTCCTGTAAACATTTGCGTCATACAAAACATTGCCCGCAATGGAGAGGGAAAACTCGCTTTTTATAACACTAATCATCTGTGTTTTTGTAAGGTTAGGAAAATCAAGCTTTTTCACAAAAATATTGCTGCTGTTTATAAGAACAGTGCAGTTGAAAAGAAGTTTCCTGTACGGTGACAAAGCCTCCGCAACAGCTTGTTGGTTTATAATTACACCGTTTACGGCACTTTGTTCGGGCAGGGGGATGTTAATTTTATTTACAATTTTAAGATTGCCCCCCAAAAATTTAGCAGACAATATCAGTATTTTATCATTATTAATATAAAGTACCGTTTTCATGAAACTTCACTCCTATCCAACGCTTGTGTACATACTCATAATCGGCAGCATTACAGCCGCCATTATAGTTCCTATTATCACTGCCATTAAAATAATCATAACAGGCTCAATATAAGTCAGCAGGCGGGTTGTAGCCGCTTCCGCCTCGTAGTCATAATTTTCCGCCATGGACAAAAGTATGCTGTCGAGCTTACCCGTTTCCTCGCCGATATATATTGATGCGATAAGCTTTTTGTCCACCCCTAGAACACTTTCC
>CAZNYY010000443.1:0-2246 GCA_964577335.1 uncultured Oscillospiraceae bacterium
TATGCGGTGAATATATTTTTTGCCAGTTGAAATCTTGGTTATTCTTGTGTTAGGCTCTTCGTTCAGTTTTCCCTCAGCGATTGTCCTTGACGCAATTGTGAATCTTGCATAGTATTTGCAATCAATTACCTATAAAGTCATCCTTTTAAAACAAATTTCCAGACATCGGCAAGCAAAAAATTATCAAAAGTTTTGATGTGATTTTTAAGTATATCCGAGCTTGTCATGTCAGGTCGAATATCAATATAATAGACTCCATCCAAGGGATTGAGCTTTATTGTATAACCCTTAAAATGTCCGGGTGAAAACGTTGTACTAATGCTATATTTTCCTTCTTTTCCGCTTCTCTGAACATCATTTAGAAAAATGGCAAAGTGTGGGGTTTTTGTATTGGTTAATTTGTTGTAAATAAATTTATCGATAAATATTTTATCGATACGGTCTTTGCTTGATGTTTTAACAGAACCAATAGCCTTTGCAACATCATCAACCTTGATTATTAAGTCATGCTGATAGTGCATATGAAATAGAGTAGTATCGTCCTGCTTTATAGGAAGCGAAATAGTTCCAGAAGTAACATTTATCCCCATTTCTTGAATAATTAGGCGAATTAGCTGCTCAAAAAGATCACCATTAAGTTTTCTTGCGGTATTCGCTCTATTTGCTGGCAATGCGTCCAATGCCGCGCCTATAGACTGCTGGCATGAATATACAAAATCATTCAGCAATTTCCTGTTTTCTCGTTGCTTTGCCTCTTGCTCTCTGATATTTTTTAAAATATTAATAAACTTTTCGCGGCTCAAAATAAAATCTTCAAGCGACAGCATAAGTTTAGTGTTAATTGGTCTGGAAACGTTATATGTACCATCACTGTTATATTGAAAAAAATTGTAATGGGATTCTTTTCTTGAAACAATCACAGCCTGTAATTCAGTTTTAATATACTCTAAATATATTGAACAGAAGTCCATATATCCTGCCAAGTTGCAAAAATTGCTTTTGTCAGTTGCCCTGTCTATGATATCTTTAAGTGTCATCGAATTGAATTCCTTCTATTTTCATTTTCCCGATCAAAAGATATCCATTCTTCTTTTGTTTTGCTTGTGACCTGTTCTAAGCGTTTTATTGCCCATTTATTATATTCGGCAGACATATCGCAGCCAAGCCATTTTCTGCCTAATTGCTGGGCAACAACAAGGGTTGTGCCAGAACCAGAAAACGGGTCAATTACTAAATCGTTTGGATTGGAAGAAGCCAGCACCAATTTTCGTAAAAGTTCCTCGGGTTTTTGCGTCGGGTGCGGAGTTTTCTCTTCCATTCCATTGCAAATTGTTGGAACTTCTATAACATCTTTTGGCTTCGCACCTCTTGGGTGCGGTGTCCAAATATCATTTCGTTTGCCACTATTTCCATACTGGCTTGTTGTTGCTTGAGGGTGAGTAGGATATTTTAATGTATGCCTCCCATATGGAATCCTAACGTCATCGACATTCATAGCAAAACGCTTGCTTTTTCTGAGGTGAAGGATGCTTTCATGCGAGCGCCCCCAATCGGTGCCGAGATTGGCTTTGTTTTTATAATACCATATCATCCACTTACATCCTTTAAAATATTTCATGGAAGGATGTTTTAAGTCCGCCAAGTTTTCTGAAAAGCCACAAATATACATTGTGCCAGTTTCTTTTAATACCCTAGCCGACTCGCTAATCCATTGCATGGCCCATTGAATATATTGTTCTTGGCTTTCAAATTTATCCCAATCTGCCTTTTTTATGTTATATGGCGGGTCTGCAAAAATTAAATCCACCGTTTCTGTTGGAAGGCTTTTTAACCATTCAACGCTATCTCCTTCAAACAAAGAGTTGTCTCCGTTTTTGTAGATGGGAGTAAAGGAACTTATATTTTGAATTGAGAGTTGCGCCGCCTTTTTTGGCAATTCAAAAAAATGTTGCCGATATATTGTTGCCCTTGATTCTTGAATTGGCATTTATGACCCTCGCTTACGCTTTATGCTAAACCCACTATGGAACAAACTCATGGGTATTAAACTCTTCCAACCCATATTTTTTATTCATGACTGTTAATATCGCTTGATGAGAACGGAAGCCGTAGCCAGTCGATTGCCTCGTAAAACATGGGATTGCAATTCCGGTGGACAGCGACAACCAAAGTAAATGTAATCCGCATTTCAAGTTTTTCACTTTGTAACGGAAGTTTCCACGGTATTTTGCGACGGCTTTGTCCAA
>CAZNYY010000444.1:0-2241 GCA_964577335.1 uncultured Oscillospiraceae bacterium
CGCTCCGCTTTTGCAAGGGATATTTTTAAAATGGACTTATTGCATATTTATGACGAAAAAACACAGGCAAGGGAGCTGTTGGTGTCGGAGTCGAAGGAAAAAATCGCTGAGATTATGAAAATGGAAACTGTCCCAAGCGAAAAGATGGTGAATTTATTTTCAGAACTTTCCCTTCGTCTGTCACAGCATAGAGGCAAGAAAACATATCGTTTTCTGAAAGCTGACGATAAAAAAGTTGTTGATGAAATTGTGCGGGAGCTTTCAGGCGATGAAAAAATATCAGAATTATATAAAGAATGGTGTGATTGTCAGAATAAGATTATTTCAACATATAAAAGTGAGCTGACGAAACATCCTCCCCTTTGGGAAAACGAGAATTTCAAACAGATTAAAAATGCGGTTGTCAAACAGGTGTTAAGCCATGTGGATGACCGTATTTTTGTTGACACGGAGGATTCTCCGACTGATATTCCTACTGAGGAAGAACTGATGGATTTAGAAAAGATCATTCCCTATGATGCCGCTAAAATCTATGACGATGCAGAATGTTTATATTATCATCCTGATAAGGCTCTATATTGGTTTGAGCAATCAGCAAATCAGGGCAATCAATTTGCACAGTATCGGCTTGGGAAGCTGCTCTATGATTCCGATACGGAAAAGGCTTTAGAGTGGCTGACCGCCTCCGCTGATCAGGGAAATGAATATGCCGAGTTTGCTCTCGGCAGACACTATTATTATGAAAAGGATATGGAAAAAGCGTTGTATTGGTTTAACCGTTCGGCAACGCAAGGCAACGAATATGCAAAAAACATGTTGGAGTTTATTCAAAATAGCAATCGGCATCAGGCTCACTCCGGCATTATGTCATTACTTAATCATTTAAGCAAGATTATCAGGGATGACTATGAGGAGAGGCTTAGTAAATTCATAAAAGTAGACAGTAAAATAATGCATAAAATCATGGAGAAAAAGCAGGCACAAGGGCAAAAAATCACATAGGAGGTGTTTTGGGAAATGGCAAGATTTACAGAGGAACAAATTACTCGTGCCAATAACATCAGCATTGAGCAGTTGCTCCGCAGTAAAGACGAACCCTTAAAACGTGAGGGGCGTGAGTTTCGTTGGATGCGTGATAAAAGTGTGACCATAAACGGCAGCAAGTGGTTTGACCATGCAGCGCAAACAGGTGGCGGTGCTGTCAGCTTTGTAAAACGGTTTTATAACATGGATTTTAGACAGGCAATGGAATATTTATTAAACGGTGAGCAGGGCAAAGAATTTGTGCAAGCAAAGCCGAAAGAGATTAAAAAACAACCCTTTCATCTGCCCGAGCCTAATAGTGATATGCGCCGTGTATTTGCCTATTTGGTTAAAACAAGAGGCATCGACGCCGATGTGGTGGAGCATTTTGCAAAGGCACATACCCTCTATCAAAGTAAGGACCATCACAATGCGGTTTTTGTTGGTATGGACGAAAACGGCAAGCCACAGCACGCTCATCAAAAGTCCACCAATACATACGGAAAGGGATTTAGAAATACTGTCGCAGGTTCGGATGGACGATATGGCTTTATGCACAAAGGAACATCTGACACCATCTACTGCTTTGAGGCGCCCATTGATATGCTGTCGTTTATTACGCTGAACAAAGAAAACTGGAAACAGCACAGTTATATTGCAGTCAGCGGCACATCGGATATTCCGCTGTTTCACTTTCTAAAAAATAATCCACATATCGAAAATGTTTGCCTGTGCCTTGATAATGATAAAACCGGACATATGCGTTGTGAAAAAATCTCCGAACAACTTAAAGAGCAAGGCTATTATCCGCATCCGTGCTTTTCGGAGCTGAAGGATTGGAATTATGATCTTTTGGCTGCAAGGGATAAGCGATGTCAAACATATAATTTTGGATAAATATTGTAAAACAGCGGGTGATATGTTAAAATTATAGAATAGTCTTAATATTAAATATGTTTACATATATAAAACGCTAAAATCAAGGAGGTCAGCGAGTGATAAGTTTAATAGCAACAGATTTAGATAATACTTTGCTAAACAAAGAAAAAATAATCACACCTTATACTACTAATATTCTAAATCAAGCGAGGGATAAGGGGATTTTGATTTCATTTGTAACTGCAAGACCTGAACGAGCCACAAAACATATACAAGACTTCTTTAAACCGGACTTTGTAATATCAAATAATGGGGCTACGATAAACTTGAATGGACTGG
>CAZNYY010000445.1:0-2241 GCA_964577335.1 uncultured Oscillospiraceae bacterium
GACAAACCAATACCCGAAGAAATTTACCCGGTGATTGACAATGATTTGGCACGGGACAACCTGGAAAATAACTTTCCCGTTGACGACTTGCAAAGCTTAATTGATACCGACTATAACCAAAAAAAGGTTAGCAAAAAGAAGGCTTAATTGCCTTCTTTTTAACTTTTTTCTTTATACATACAAATAATTTGGCACAATTTGACGTGCATTGCAATATAATGTACTGTGTGGACAACACATAACTTCCAAAATAAAAGAAGGGAATTGTTATTTATGAGTTGTAATTGCAACAGGTCATGTAATAGTAACAGAGGCGTGGTTGATGCTCTGGCTAAAGCAATCTGCCTGCTAAACGAAGGCATTGATGATATTTCAAAGGGACTTGACGCTATCCGCTGCGGCGACACATGCTGCGGTGAAAAATTGATACGAAAAGGCCTTTGCGCTCTTGAAGATGCACTGAAAATTTTGTGCAACATAGCAAATCATCTTTCACCGTTTTGCAACCGCCAGGTTTTAAACCTTATCTGCGAAGCAATTTGTGATATTAAGGAAGCAATAAAGGGAATAGAATGTGCACTGCAAAACCTTGGAAACGCATGCCGCTGCCAATGTGATGCAATCGGCGATATAGAAGCTGCGCTTTGCAAGCTGGAAAAAGCAGAAAATAAATTGCAAAAGGCATTGTGTGAACTGAGATTCTAATTTTACAAAGAAAACTTAGCTTTTAAAAACCCCCTTCTCGGGGGTTTTTGTCTAACTTATTTTAAAAAACAGGCGCTTTGCATTTTCCAAGGTGGTATTCGCTATTTCCTCCACACTAACACCACGTATTTCCGCTACCTTCTCCGCTGTATGCCCTATGAAAAGCGAGCTGTTTCGCTTGCCCCTGTGCGGTACGGGGGAAAGATACGGACAGTCGGTTTCAATCATCAGCCTGTCGGCAGGCACATATTTTGCAACCTCTATGGAACGGACTGCGTTTTTATATGTCACCGGTCCCGCAAGAGAAATGTACATTCCAAGCCCCAGCGCCTCTCTTGCAGTTTCAACACTGCCCGAAAAACAGTGCATAACCCCGCTAACACCTGCATCCTTTAAAATTTCAAGGATATCACGATGTGCTTCACGGTTGTGTACAATTATCGGCAGCCCCGCTTCCTTTGCAATTTGAATTTGGCGCACAAACACTTCCTTCTGTATGTCACGGGGCGAGTTGTCATAATAATAATCAAGCCCTATCTCCCCTATTGCCACAACCTTCGGGTGCTTTGCAAGCTTTGATATTTCCTCACCGCCGCCATCTGTAAACTCATCCGCATTGTGGGGGTGAAATCCCACCGCCGCATACAAAAAATTATATTTTTCGGCAAGAGCCACTGCGGCACGACTGCTTTTTAGGCTGTCCCCCGCATTTACAACATACGAAATGCCGCCCTCGGGCAGAGATGCCAAAAGTTCATCCCTGTCCCCTTCAAACGCCTTGTCGTCATAATGAGCATGAGAATCAAAAAACATATATTTTCTCCTAAGTCAGCTTATTTTAAACCCTTCGGGTGCATCCGCCGTCAAAAGGGCAAGTTCTTTGCCATCCTCCGCCGCAAGTATCATACCTTCGCTTAAAACACCCCTTATTTTAACGGGCGCCAAGTTTTTTAACAGCACAACCTTTTTGCCCGGCAAATCTTCTTTTTTGTATGCACCTCTGATGCCCGAAACCACTTGCCTTGTACCGTCACCCGTATCAAGCGTAAGCTTTAAAAGCTTATCGGAGCCTTTGATTTCCTCCGCCCCCAAAACCTTTGCAACGCATATATCAAGCTTTTTAAAATCGTCTATACTGATAGTCGGATTTCCCTCTTTTTTAGCGGCACCCGCTATTTCCTCAAGCTCCGCAAGTTCTTTTTCAACATCAATTCTCGGAAAAAGGGGTGCGCCGTTTGTAATTTTAAATGTAGAACCTCCAAATGTGTAAACACTCTCCCATGCCGTGTTATCCGTGCCAAGTCTTGTCCTGATTTCCTTTGCGGTTTCGGGCATAAACGGCGAAATCAAAACAGATATAATGCGAATACTCTCCGCTAAATTAAACATTACCGCCGCCAACCGTCCACGGTTTGCCTCGTCCTTTGCAAGTGCCCATGGCATCGTTTCATCAATATATTTGTTCGTGCGTGAAACCGTGTTCCAAATTTCAATAATGGTGGCGTTAAACTGAATTTCATCAAGCAATTTTTCCGT
>CAZNYY010000446.1:0-2240 GCA_964577335.1 uncultured Oscillospiraceae bacterium
GCCATTTATCTTAAAGACAAAAAAAGAATCCCCCCCAGAAGCGGTATGGAAGGCATAAAAAACGAAATGCTTAACATTGCCGTGCCCGACCTTTTGGGCAGCGGCACACGTTCGGTTTTAAGCACAACTGAAAATATGCTGATACCCGAAGGTTTTCGGCGGGGCGGCTTGTCGGAGGGCGGTGCGCTAAAAATGTACGGCACGGTAAATGCTATGGCACTGCCCATTATTTATTTCCCGTCCGCCGTGCTGAATGTGCTGTCAAATTTACTGGTACCCGAGCTTGCCCAGTGCCGCGCGCAGAACAAAACAAATAATATAAGCTATATAATACGAAGGGTTTTGCGCCTTTCAATAATATTTTCGATGGCGGCGGCGGGGATTATCTATGCGTATTCGGCAGAACTTTCCCATGCAATGTACAAAAGCCATGATGCGGCGTTGTATTTAAAAATTTTAGCCCCCGTAATCCCCGTAATGTACCTTGACATGGTGGTTGACGGTATGCTAAAGGGGCTTAACTTGCAGTTTTATTCCATGTGCTACAACATAATAGATGCGGCGGCAAGGGTTGTTCTCGTGTTTTTTCTAATTCCCCTGTACTCGGTTTGGGGATACATTGCGGTGCTTTACATAAGCGAGGTTTTAAATTTTTATCTTAGTTTCGGCAAGCTTGCATCACTGAAATACCTAAAAATTAAGCTGTTTCGCTCGGCGGCAATTCCTGCGGTTTGCATTGCGGCGGCGATTTTTGCAACCCGTATACTTTTTTGGAATTTTTCTTTGACGGTGAGCATATTGTTGGCTTTACTTATTTACTTTATTTTTCTGATTTTTACAAGAAGTTTAACCTTTGAAGATTTAAGGTGGTTTAAATCTATAATCAAATAGTTTAAATCTATGAATTTTGCACAAAATAGGTGACAGCAAGAGATTTAAAGATTGACAAAATTTTATCAATATCCTGTTGACAAATGCAGGAAACCAAGGTATAATGAGATTGATAAAGATTGTTAATCTTTTATCAATCACTTTTTTAAAAAATTCGGGAGGTGTTTTTTATGAAGGATAAGGAAGTAAATGTCCAGCAGGCTGTTGACAAGCTGGTTTCAAATGCACAGGCGGCGCTTGGGGAATACATGAAACTAAATCAAGAGCAGGTTGATAAAATTGTACATGAGATGACGCTTGCGGGGCTTGAAAGCCATATGTATCTTGCAAAGCTTGCCAAGGAGGAAACGGGCAGGGGAGTTGTCGAGGACAAGGTTATAAAAAATATGTTTGCCACGGAGTACATCTGGCACAGCATTAAAAAACAAAAGACGGTGGGTGTTGTTGAAGAAAACGATATGGAAGGTTTTGTGGAGGTGGCGGAACCCGTGGGTGTTGTTGCAGGGGTTACCCCCGTTACAAACCCTACCTCAACCACAATGTTTAAATCTCTCATATGTGCAAAAACCAGAAACCCGATAGTTTTTGCGTTCCATCCGTCCGCACAGAAATGCTCGGTGGAGTCGGCTAAAATTCTTCGTGATGCGGCAGTGGCGGCAGGTGCGCCGGAACACTGCATACAATGGATTGAAGTGCCATCACTTGATGCGACATCTACACTTATGAACCATCTCGGCGTGTCGTTAATTCTTGCGACGGGCGGCTCGGGGATGGTGCGCTCAGCTTACAGTGCAGGAAAGCCCGCCCTTGGCGTAGGACCCGGGAATGTGCCCTGCTATATAAATAAAAATGTTGATATAGGGCGTGCCTGCACCGACCTTATGATATCAAAAACCTTTGACAACGGGATGATTTGTGCATCCGAGCAGGCGGTAATTGTTGACCGTGAAATTCAAAAGGAATTTGAAGAATACATGAAGGCAAACAATTGCTACTTCTTAAACAAAGATGAAACCGACCTTATTACAAAGTACGCAATTAATACAGAAAAAATGGCGGTAAACCCCGCAATAGTGGGCAAGCCCGCAGAGGAAATTGCAAAAAATGCGGGGGTGACAGTTCCCTCAGGCACTAAAATTTTAATTGCAAAGCTGCCCAAACCTTCGCTTGAATACCCATTATCCCTTGAAAAACTCTCACCCATTCTTGCATATTTCGTGTCTCGTGACGAAAAGCAGGGCTTTGAGTATTCACAGAAAATGTTGGAGCTTGGAGGGCTTGGTCACTCCGCTGTTATACATTCAAATGACGATGCGCTTTGCGTGCGGTTTGGCGAGGAAATGAAGGTG
>CAZNYY010000447.1:0-2234 GCA_964577335.1 uncultured Oscillospiraceae bacterium
GTTTTCACCAAATAGTTTCTGTTATTTGCACTTGGTTTAATACTTATGCTTGAAGCGCCGTAGGGTAGGGTAAGCGTATAGCTCAGGGTTGACGAATTAAAGGAAGGTGACAGTATGCCTCTGCTTACCGATAGTGATTTAAGCGATGTGTTGTAATTATCCCGTGCGGCACCCAAATCAGCACCACGGTTTTGCGTAAATTCAACACTGATTTCATCACCGCTTACAGGGTTAAACTGCTGCAAACCCTCGTTTACAAACCAGTTATTAACCGCACCCATCCAGCCGGAACCCGGGTCGCCGGAAAGTTCGCCCAAGGCTTTGTCGTCCTTAGTAATGCTTGACAGATAGAGGATGGTATAATCATTCACACCATTTTCAGCCGTGCCGCCCTGCCCTGTCCAACCGTATCCGTTTTTTGCAAGGGCACGCAGAACTATTGTCATCATAGTATCATCTTCGGCAAAATCAAAGTTGTTTTCCGTGAAAATATTTCCGATAAAATCACCGTCGGGGAATGTATTGTTTTTCATGGAAACTTGTACTTTTCCGATTATTCTCCCAAAGCCGGGTATTTCATTACTGCCGCCCGGATTTAGGGGGCCTGATGACTGGCGTACAACAGACAGTGTGACCGTTTCGGTGCGACCTTCCTTTGTTGCTGTAACAGTGATGGTATTAGAGCCAACCGCTAAATTAACAGACGCTTTGCCATCCGTTAAGCCATTTCCGTTTACCTTAACAAGAACTCCCTCTATGGTGCTTGGGATAACGTCAACCAGGCTATATGAATTAGCCACGGTAGCACTGTATGAATTCTCGCCGCCCGAAGTAAGCGCAATATTGTTGCCGTTTCGCTCCAGTTTGACGGAAGTAATAAGTTTTTCGAATTCCTCTGCTATATTTTCAATGGCAAAAATATGAGCAGAATCATTGTGATAATATATAGTACCTTCATCATCACAAATAGGTGAGCCTAAACAATATTGTTCCTGCCCGTCACCCGGTGTAAACAATTCGGCATACACAGCCGTTTCCTGACCGGCGCTGTCCTCAATTACGGTAAGCCCGCCGGGGGTGTTATTATAAGTTATATAAACATAAACTTTGCCTGTTTCTTCTTCATAAGCACTTGATAAAAGAGCCGAGCCTTGAGGATATCCGCCCAGAGGCACCTCGTAAATCGTATCAAATGTATTTGTGTCCGCCACAATTAGTTTTCCGTTGGCAAAGCCCTGCCCTATACCTATATAAAGCCTTTCCTTGTAAACCACGGGTGTCCCCGTTGCTTGCCAGCCGGACTGCATTGCTTTTGTTTTTAAACTTGCCGTATCAAAGGTTCCGCCTTCGTTATATAAAACAGAATAAATATAACCGGCTTTTGTTGTGAAATACAAACGCCCGTCTTCCGTATTGTAAACCACGGTGGAGCGTTGGTCGCCGACTATATCTAAAGTGTCCCTAACCTCCCCTGTGATACGGTTGAGGGAATAAAGTTTTGAAGGGGCCGCTGCGTCGCTGCTCCCGTTGTCAGAACCAAAAATAATATAGTCATCCAAAACAACCCCGCCTGCCCAGTAAAAGCCGCCGGCGACCGTATGTTTCCACTTTGCCTCTTTTACTTCTGCCGGGTCACTCGGGTCTTCGTCAGTAACAGAGAAGCAAGCATAGCTGTTTTCTGATGTTTCGCTACCGAAAAAACCTGTATAAACATATCCGTCATTATATACAATAGGCGAGGGAGCTTGCCCTCCAAAAGGTTCGCTGACCCAGAGTGATTGTAGGCTATCGGCATTAAAAGCCTGAATACGCCCGTCGCTTATTTGGGCAAAAACCATGCCGCCGCCATAGGTCGTCGAAGAAATTCCAAAGCCTAAGGCCGCCACCATCGAATTTGATGCGATAATCTCCCCTGTTTGCTTATCAACTTTATAAATATTTTCACCCGCAGAGAATATCAGGTTACCGTCCACAATACACGGAACATTCGGTGTGGCAAATCCATCGCTATATTTTTGTGCCCATTTTAAGCTGGACTGAGCGGCCGTGCGGGCGGTAACTTTATTTGTAATCCCCATATTCTGTGGGTTGCCCCTGAAGTTTGACCACTCCGTAGGAAGCTCCGGCAATGTAGTCGGTTCTTCTTCATCAGGATAGACAGTGACCTTGCAAAAAGGTCTTGATATGTCAATTATTTCATCATCGTACTCGCTTAATCTGGAAGCGGAAATCAA
>CAZNYY010000448.1:0-2231 GCA_964577335.1 uncultured Oscillospiraceae bacterium
CGAGCAGCAGAAGGTTATTCATGGCACGATTTTTGACATGGATGTCTTTGCCTGCGCATCCGATGAAGTTATATATGTTTTTAAAACATTTTTTGTGCGGGGCGGCAAGGTCATAGGCAGTGACACTCATAGAGAAAGCGGCGTTATATACAGGGATGAGGCAGAGGCGTTAAACGGTTATGTCAAAGCGTATTACAACCGTGATGTCCCGCTGCCGAAAAATATTGTGACTTCTCTGCCCCATGAGGATTACGAGGATGTGGCAAAATGGCTCTCAAAAAGCAAGGGGGAGAGGGTTTACATTAAAACCCCCGTGCGGGGAGAGCTGAAACGCATGGTTGAAATGGTTGAAAAAAACGCAAGGCAAAGTCTTTGGGAATACAAGACGGAAATACTTAAAAAAAGCAGTAAAAGCCGTGCCTTGAGTGACCTTTCAAAGGAACTGGGGCTTCTGCAAATTCCCGAGAGAATTGAGGCGTATGATATATCAAACACCTCCGGCAGTGAAAATGTAGGCTCCATGGTGGTTTTTATAAACGGCAAAAATGCACCGAAGGAGTACAGGAGATTTAAAATAAAATACACCGCCGGGGCAAACGATTATGAATGTATGCGGGAGATTTTGCTCAGACGGTTTTCCCGCATGGAGGAAAATGACGAAAAGTTTTCCCAGGTACCCTCCGCTGTTTTTGTGGACGGGGGAGCGGCGCAAGTTTCGGCGGCAATATCGGTTATGGAAGAGCTTTCGCTGGATATTCCCGTTTTCGGCATGGTTAAGGACGAGCGGCACAGAACCCGGGGTATGGTAAATACCGACGGAGAAGTGTTCCTCACACCGGGAACCCCCGCCTTTTGGCTTGCAACACAAATTCAGGATGAGGCGCACCGTTTTGCGATAGAATACCACAAAACACTTCGCAGTAAAAAAACTTTTGCAAGCGAGCTTACGGGGATAAAAGGAATAGGTCCCGCAAAAGGCCGTGAACTGATGAAACATTTCAAATCTATTGAAAAAATAAAGAGTGCGGATGAAAATCAGCTTGCGGAGGTTAAGGGAATTGACAAAGCAATTGCCAAAAATATTTATGAATACTTTAACAAAGGTGGAACAACATAAAATAGTAAGCTGTATCCGTCCGAAATGTCTGAATTTGGCAAGAATTGCGGCTTTGTGGTGCGATACTGATGCTTGGTTTAAATTACTATGTTATAAAAAAACCTTTACAAATGGAAAAATTTATAGTAATGTTTATTAAGTGCGATTTTTATTGTGCACTCGAATTTATTACGGGAGGTTCGTATGGCCAAAAATTTAGTGATTGTTGAATCGCCATCAAAGGCGAAAACCATAAAAGGATATTTAGGGAAAAATTACAGTGTTATGGCGTCTGTTGGGCATCTTAGGGATTTGCCCAAAAGCCAATTGGGTGTTGATGTTGAAAATGATTTTGCGCCAAAATATATCACGATAAGGGGCAAGGGAGAACTTTTGGCAAAGCTGAAAAAAGAGGCCAAGACCGCCGATAATGTGTACCTTGCAACTGACCCTGACCGTGAGGGTGAGGCCATATCATGGCATCTTGCGCAGTCGCTTGATATGGATTTAGATAAGGAATGCAGAGTTTCTTTTAACGAAATAACAAAAAATGCGGTAAAGCAGGCAATGCAAAACCCAAGAAAAATAAACATTAATTTGGTTGATGCGCAGCAGGCACGAAGGATTTTGGACAGAATTGTGGGTTATAAACTAAGTCCCCTTCTTTGGAAAAAAGTTAAAAAAGGGCTTAGTGCGGGAAGGGTGCAATCAACCGCAACACGCCTTGTGGTTGACCGTGAGAGGGAAATTGAAGCGTTCATACCCGAAGAATACTGGAATATTACCGCCATGTTGTCGGACGGGAAGGCAAAAGATAAAATTGAAGCTAAGTTTCATGGTATAGACGGTAAAAAGACGGCGGTGCGCTCGGCGGAGCAGGCGGGCGAACTGATGAAGCTGCTTGAGGATGCGGAATACAAGGTTAAAAACGTAAAATACGGGGAAAGGAAGAAAAATCCCGTACCGCCCTTTATAACAAGCACGTTGCAGCAGGAGGCTTCCCGCAGGATGGGGTTTTCCGCAAAGAGAACCATGGCGGCGGCACAGGGGCTGTATGAAGGTGTAAATGTTAAGGGCTACGGCACGCTGGGGCTTATAACATATATGCGAACAGACTCGCTTAGGGTGTCTGGGG
>CAZNYY010000449.1:0-2231 GCA_964577335.1 uncultured Oscillospiraceae bacterium
TGGTAATCATAGTACCGGGCACCAAGGTCAAACAAAGTGTCCAAACAATAATCCTCGCTTCGGAGAGAACTGATGCTTCGTTCGTATACAGTCCTATAAGCTGATTTGAGAAAATAAGTGTCAAAGCACCAAGGATATTTATTACAATTTGACCCACTTTCATACTTTCAAAAACATACATCCTTGCGTTCATAAGCTTATGCCTGCCCATGCTTTGCCCTACCAGCGTTGTAACCGCAATCTGAAAACCGACATTTATTGTCTGCTGTATTGAGTTTATGCTGGTTCCAATCTGATAAGCCGCATAAGATGCGGTTCCTATACCCGACATAATGATACCCATCACCAAAAAACCGCCCTGCAAAAACACACCTTCAAAAAAAGCCGGCAAACCCACCCTTACAACACGCTTTAGAACATCCGGCATAAACCTGACCTTACCAAAACGGAGAGAAGATTTTCCCGCCCAAATTATTACAAAATATATGATGACAGTTATAAGCCTGACTATAACAATGCTTATTCCCGCACCAAAAAGCCCCAGCGCCGGAATTACGTTGCCAACCCCAAAAATAATTGTAAAGCAAAGTATTGCATGAACAATATTAGTTGTAACTGCGGCAACAAGGGTTAATTTAGTTTCCCCAACACCCCTAAGCGCCGAAGAAATTGTAAGAGATGTCACCATAAGGGGAACGCTTAAAAACACAATATTAAAATAATAAAGCCCCTTCTCCTTTACGAGTTCTTCCGCACCCAAAAAGAAAAGGGATACAACCTGTTCCCGAAATATGTAAGCTATTGCCACTATAAAAATTGAAATACTGACATTTAGCAAGAGGGACTGTGTCAGCACATCGTATTTGCCGGTTTCATCTCCCTCACCGCTTAGGCGAGCAATTACAACCGTGGTTCCCGTGGCAAGCCCGCTAAAAATGGTTTGAAAAAAAGCCATTATAAGGTTTACCAGCCCCACACCCGCAATCACCGCACCGCCAAGTCTACCGACTGCCATTGTAGTTAAAACTCCTACAAAAACAACCAAAAATTGTTCAACCATCGCTGGAAAGGCAATCTTGTATATTTGGCGTCTAAGAATATGCTTTGTTTTCATAAAAAATCACCAACTCTATTGCACAAATGCATAAATCTTACTTAAGTATACTACACAAACCTCAAAATATCAATACATAAACCGCCTATTTATAAATTATTTTCCCCTTTTAATCCACCTTGCTTTGTGGTATAATAATCATATGTGTTTATTGTAAGTCATTTTAAATTTACATACGAGGTGCGTAAAAATGAAAAAAATTATATCTTTAATTTCGGCCGTAATAATGCTTTCGTCAACTGCTTTTGCAAGCGGCGCGATTTGGGAAAAACGCGAAAGCACTGTTGTAACCCGTGGCGTTACCCATACGCATATCGAAACCCTTTTGTCAGGCGGCTGGCAGAGGGTGGATGTTTTGACAATTGATTTGACGGACGAAAATGTTGACCTGTCGGCACTGTACGACCCAAGGGGAGTTAGTTACCGCAGCAATGTTTTGAATATGGCAAAATCCGCAGGTGCCGTTGCGGCTGTAAATGCCGACTTTTTTAACCTTAATAACCCGGCAGGGCGCACAACCCCTTTAGGGCTTACCGCAGACGACGGGGAAATAATTTCAAGCCCTTCGCACGACCCGTGGCTTGCATCCCTAATGCAAAAGACGGACAAAAGCATTGTTATGGATTACTTTTCCATGCACCTTTATGTTACTGCCCCAAACGGACTTCAGGCGCAGGTACTGCATATAAATAAGTACCATCCACTCGAATCTATTATTATGTACACTCCCGAGTGGGGGGACGAAACACCGGGCGGGGTCGGCTCGTCTGAACTTGTGGTTGAAAATGGCGTGGTTTTAGAAGTTCGCTGGGATATGGGACCTGCCCCAATACCTAAAAACGGGTATGTGCTGGCAACTTCTCCTTCTGTAAACGGCTTTTTGGTTGATAATTTTAAAGCGGGCGACCCCGTTTCAACAGGGTACACAATATATCCCGGGTACGGCGACATAGAAACGGCGGTGGGCGGCGGCACACTGCTGGTCAAAGACGGCGGGCGGGCCTCGTTTACCCATAATGTTTCAGGGGCGCATCCCCGTACTGCAGCAGGTGCCGACCAAAGCGGAAAAACCCTTTTCCTTGTAGCAGTTGACGGACGCACAGCCAACACCCCGGGG
>CAZNYY010000450.1:0-2228 GCA_964577335.1 uncultured Oscillospiraceae bacterium
CTGTGCGCGTATTTTTGACATATCCCCCTCCGCAAGCCTTCCTTTATAGGAATACAAATACTCGCTTATGGTGAGGCTTAAAATAGAATCCCCCAAAAACTCAAGCCTTTCATTGCTTCTTTCAGGGGTATTGTTTTCATTTGCATATGAGCTGTGGGTGAGGGCATTGTACAAAATATCTTCATTTTTAAATTTGTGACCCATAAGTTCGCCAAAAAATTTTACAGCATTCATATTTTTCCTCCAATTTACAAAAGAGAGATGCCCTGTCCGTAGCACGGCACAAAGCCTCTCCCTTCCAAGTTAAAACCGTAAACTAAGGGTTTAGGAATGTTCCTTAATGTAAGTTACGGCATCGCCAACCGTGGCAATTTTTTCGGCGTCCTCATCAGGAATTTCAATATCAAACTCCTCCTCGAAAGCCATAATAAGCTCCACAATGTCCAGCGAATCAGCGCCCAAATTGTCAATAAACGCAGCCTCCATGCTAACCTCATCCTCAGAAACCCCAAGCTGTTCGCAAATTATTTCCTTTACCTTTTCAAACGTCATCTTCCGCACCCCCTTCCATGTATTATCCCTCTTTAAGGGACCCAATTTCCTTCAGTTTTTTTTCAATTATCAAAACCGCTCCGCTGCTTACAAAATCACAGCTTTGCAGTATTGTTTTGCAAATTGATGTTGCCCTGCTTGAGCCGTGCGCCTTCATAACACATTTGCCGACACCCAGAAAAGGCGCTCCTCCGTTTTCCTTATAATCATATTTAGCTTTAAACTCCATAAGACCTTTTTTCATCATAAGCGCACCGATTTTTGAAAAAACATTGCGCTTTATAATTTTTTTGATGTTGTCAAATAACACCATCCCCGCACCCTCGATGGCTTTTAGCAAAATATTGCCTGAAAACCCGTCACACACAATAACGTCCGCCTTGCCGGTGAGTGCATCCCTCGCCTCCAAATTGCCAAGAAAATTTAAACCGCTGTCCTTTATAATATCAAATGCGTGCCTTGAAAGCTCATTCCCCTTGCCTTCCTCAGCACCCACATTTAAAAGCCCCACTTCGGGAGATTTCTTTTTTAAAACATATTCGGAGTAAACCGAGCCCATAACCGCAAACTGAAGCAGATTAACAGGCTTTATATTTGTATTCGCCCCGCCGTCAATCAGCACAACCTCTCCCCTCTCCCCGGGAAGTATGGGTGCCAGCGCAGGTCTTAAAATACCGTCAATCCTCTTGATATAGTGAATAGAACCCGCCAAAAGCGCACCTGTGTTGCCTGCCGAAATCATCGCATCCGCCTTTCCCGACGCCACAAGTTCAAAACATTTTACCATCGAGGAGTCCTTTTTCTTTCTAATGGCGGTGGTAGGCTTATCATCATTTGTAATAACCTCCGTAGTATGTATCACCCGAAGGTTTTCATGCGCCCCGTGACCTTTTTCATTTAGTATTTTATTAATTTGAGTGCTGTCACCGACGAGCAGTATTTCGGCATTTGTTTGCTCCGCCGCCATAAGCGCACCCAAAACCGTCTCCCTCGGTGCAAAATCCCCGCCCATAACATCCAAGGCTATTTTCAACCGCACCATTCCCTTTCAAAACTTTTTCATAACGATAAAAATTAGTATAGCTTAATATTAACAATAATGCAATAGTTTTTTTGTTTTTGAAAGAACTTTGATGCGATTAGTTTTGAGAATACACAAAATCAATATCCGAAAGCGCAGGGTAATCGGGGTATACCAGGGAAAAATATTCTTTGGCTGTATTTAGAAATTCAAGCGAATACCCTCCCCTACGTTCGTAAATATCTACGGATACTGTGTCCGTTATTTTTACAGTATCGATTTTTTGAAGGTTTTTCGTCAACTCTCCGCTTTGCATATGTCTTACAAAAAACTCAATTACCCTTTGGTTTTCCTCCCCAAGATGCACCTGCAATGGCGTGGCCACCGCAATATATTTTGAAACCAGCAAACTGTTTGGGAAACCGTCACGCTTGTCCACATGCGCCGTGCCAAAAAGATTTTTTACGGCGTTTCCTTCATCCGGAAGTAGTGAGTTTTTCAAAATATCGTCATTGAGTATCTCCGAACTTGCAAGGATATATACATGACCGCCGTTTTCGTCTGTCAGGGTGTTCAGCCTATCCCTCAAAACCGATATATTTTCGGCGTTTGCGGTTTTCGGCTCAAACCTTTTTGCGGTAAATCCGAAATTTTC
>CAZNYY010000451.1:0-2226 GCA_964577335.1 uncultured Oscillospiraceae bacterium
CTGCTTGTTTACACACTCCCTTGCAAGTAGCAAGAGTTTTTCATCCTCTGTGCTTTTGTACGCTTTCAGAAGAAGTCCGGGCCAAAAACCGCTTACCCAATTCCACGCTTCCTCACGTTTATATTCCTCCCCATCCCTTGCAATGCTTGGAAAGGAAGAACCCAATCTTTCCGATGTCTTTTTGATTTTATGTATAACTTTACCGTAATTCTCTGTCCATTTTTTCTGTTGCAACTCCATTTTAAGCTCCATTTCCGCTTTCGGGCAACTTATTTTTTTCTCTTCATTTTTATTATGTATTTTTTAATTCGCCTTATGCCTCTCAATGTGTCAGTTACTGAAACAAGTTGACACATTGAGTTTTTGTACAAAAGAGTGTAAAATCGATGTAAAAATCTTGAAAAATCATTAAAAATGTTCCTTTATCTTTATATTTATCTTAATTATAGCACAACACTTGAACTATGTCAATAAAAAAATTCACTTTGATTGAATATTTTTTATTCATCAAAGTGAACCATTTGTATCAGTTTTCTGATTGAATGTTTCAAACCGATTCTCGGCAGGCAATGCTGTACTTTATTATCCGTCTGATGCTGGTGGTTTCAGGGTCCTCAATTAACTCCAAAAGTGTTTCGGCGCATTTTTTCCCTATAAGTTCAAAAGGTATTGTAACCGTTGTAAGCTTTGGGGTTGCATACACCGCCTCAATAGTCCCGTCCATTCCCACCACCGATATATCTTCGGGAATCCTTATCCCCTCCTGAGCGGCAACGTTTTCAAAACGGATTGCTATTTTATCTCTAAGACCAAAAAATGCCGTTGGTCCGTCCTTCATTTTAATTATCTCATGCATCCAGCCGAGCGCACTGTCGCCCGAACCGCTGTTATTTACAAGCCGCCCATCCAAGCCTATTCCGTGATTTTTAAGACAATCTTTAAACCCTTCGAATTTTTCCGCCATATTTCTGTTGACCTTTGTGTCCCCGCAAACGGCAATTTTTCTGTGTCCACGGCTTATAAGCATTTCTGTCATTTCAAAAGCCGCCTTGTAGTTATCACAGGTTACAAAGCTTACCCCCGAGCGCTCAATATACCTGTATGCCATAACAAACGGAACCTCGGCTTTAGTAAGGCTGGCAATAATTTTCTCCTCTTGTTCATCGTTAAGCCCGAACACCACAACCCCGTCAGCAGTTGTTTTAAAATTATCGATATTCGATGCCAGTTGAACCGTTGCCCCTTTTTCTTCAAAACACCTTATCATGCTCATAAGCATGTCGGCAAAGCCATGAAAAAATATTTTCCGACCGTTGTTACTGCTTACAATTTCAACTACATGCTTTTTACGGTTTGCAAGCTTGTCCGTTCTGTACCCCAATTCTTTCATGGCCTTTACAATAAGAGCCTCCTTCTCGGGTCTTATGTTATCGCCCCTCAAAAACCTGTTTATAGTGCTGCGTGACACGCCCGAAAGCCTTATAACATCATTAACGGTTGCCATATAAAGCCCCATAGCCTTTCTGCCCACACATAATAAAAAATACACATGTCATTTATCTGCAGGCGGATAAGACATGCCGTTGTTATTCACCTCTTTTTACAAACAACATCACATGCTTATATTTTACAACATAGTACAGGTTTTGACAATGTATATTTTTTACAAACTATTCTTCATAGAAACAAGTTCTTGCCGCTTATCCTCAAGCTGTGAAAGAAAATCCTCCCTCCCCCTCTCGTAATTGATACGGTTCCAAAGTATTTTGTATTCATCTCCAATTTCGTCAATCACGCGAACAAGGCAATCAATTTTTTCATCGTCAGGACGGCCGTTCATTCTGATTTTCATAAATTCCGTGGCCATAACCACCATTCTGGCGTTTATTATAATTTCCCTTTTGATATACTCATCAAAATCCGCCCCCGAAATATCTTGAAGAACTTTGTTAACATAATAAATAACATTGTCAAAATAAAAATCGTCGTTTATTTCTTTTAGGTCAAACCAGCCCTCTTTTTTAGTTTCGGAAAGCTTTGCCCTCATTAAAATTCCGCACATGGTGGAGCAGTGTACCCTCATAGGCTCCAACAAATAATACTGTTGCAGTTTGTAAATATAGTGAGACACCCGGGCACCGAATATAAATTCATCGGTATAATCCATTGCTCTTTTTATCACATCGTTTTTAAAATCTTCACCGTTTTGTTCACGCCCCGTATTCC
>CAZNYY010000452.1:0-2223 GCA_964577335.1 uncultured Oscillospiraceae bacterium
ATATTGTGCCATGTGCCCGAGCGTTTGAACACACGGAACGACTTCTATCCCTAAATCAAATGCAAAATCATCTATCTGTTTCAGCTCCTCCAATTTGTATCTGCCTCTTAAATGTCCGAAATACGGATAATCGGAAAGCTCATAAACATCCTCCATATAAAGCATTAAATAATTCATGCCGTGCAAAGCCATATATGAAATATATTCGCAAACCTTCTCTACTCGCATAACGCCGTTTCTTGACATATCAAGCATAACGCCTAAACGTTCAAAATGAGGAGTCTGATTTATTTCAAAATCCTCTCCCTTGTCATTTTTAGCAAGCAATGTCAGCGCCCGCCCGATTTGCGGTGTGCTTGCTCCTCCAACTTTTCTTTCGTTTCCCGAAACCTTAACAAAAACATGATCCGTTTTAATGATTTCAACATCGCTGAAATCATATGAAAGAAGTCTATTCGCAATTTCTTTTATCATAGTTGATTCTCCTTGTTTGATCAGTGAATATTGTAGGGGCGAACTGTGTTCGCCCGCCCCTTATCCTTTCTCATTATTCTCCAACCGTAATTGCCGCACCTTTAATAGACTCATCGCCTAAATTCGGCTTCACATACGGAATGACCGTATAGCTGTCTCCAATATCCTCAAAAGCATTAAAAAATCCGATTCCGAAAAGTCCTGATTCTTGTGCCTTTGTTACCGCACCTTCCTCCTCTATGAGCGGATATTCCTTACCGTTTAGAATAACACCAAATTCCGCAATATTTGTTCCGTCTGGAACCTTTGCAAAGGTATAAACAGTGCCGAGGTTTTCGTCCTCGCCCTCATAATATTTAGGATAGGCAAACACTGCACGATCTTGCTGTGCACTTATGAAGCTGATATCAAGAGTTAAATCTGCATTAATATTCTCTATTTTGTAGATTTTCTCATCAAAGGTTCCAAAATAAATCGGTTGGTCATTTAAGAACACATAGTCTATTGCATAGCCTGTTTCCGGTGTGATTCTGACTGTGTGCGTGCCGTCTTCTTTAACATAAACATCATAGGGAAAATCAATTTCTCCGCCTTCGCTTGCATCAACCTCAACCACATATAATTGAGGAAGAGCTATATCAAAAAGCGCTTCCAATTCCTCAGCAGTTTGCGGAGTGGAATTAGAAATTGTGTCAGGCTCCTGGGAAGGAGAGGCATGATAATTATTAGTTGCATTTATGTTAGCATCGGTTCCTGCTATAGGTCTAAACGTACCGTTATTTCTCACATAGCCAACATTATAGCAATTATCCACATTACAGGTTCTGCCGCTGGTGACACTACCCAAAATACCTGCGGCCTTTATATCACTCTTAATTATAGTTCCCATGTTAAAGCATTTCTTGATGTCTGTATAGTCTGCAAGTCCTGCTATTCCCGCTGCATAGTCTGCGTCCGTGCCTGTTATCGTTCCGTAATTTCCACACTGCTGAACCATTGCGTTAGAAGCAGCACTGCTGCTGGTAATCCATCCTATGATACCTCCGGTATAACTGGGTGATGATACCGCTCCGTAGTTTTGACAATTAATAATACTGCTTTTACCTGACAATTGTCCGACAATGCCGCCTGTCGCCGTAGTGCCGCCCTCAATCAAGCCTTTATTGATACAACCGGATATGGTACATTCGGTATTCAGTCTTCCAACAATACCGCCTGTTCTTGCTTTTCCCTGTATATTCGCCTCATTTGTGCAGTTTTCGATGTTAAGCCCTGTGACGGTTACACTTCCCACGATTCCGCCTACACCTGTGGGTACACCGGTGCTTTTGATGCTTCCTGAAACCGTGAGATCTTTAATCGTTACACCGGCAGTTGAAATACCGGAAAACAAGCCGGTGTTTGCATTCGTTGAAACAACAATATTCACGATAAGGGTATGACCGTCTCCATCAAAGGATTTTCCTCTAAATGAGAAGGGCGTATAGCTACCCAAGTTAATGGATTGGCCTAATCGATAACACCCCGTTGCTCCTGTATTGTTCAGGCTCATAAAATGCTCCGGAGTCATAATAACAAATGGACTTCCTTCAGTTCCTTCTCCCTCCATATCCGCTGCAAACCCAATCACTCCCGCATTTGCAAGCAACAGGGTGAGCACCAGAACCAGATACATCGTTTTTTTCATTTTTAATTCCTCCTTATATATTTTATATTTATTTCCTTTCGGTAAATACAACCTCATTAAGT
>CAZNYY010000453.1:0-2207 GCA_964577335.1 uncultured Oscillospiraceae bacterium
GATGCGATTACGACTGCTGACAATATTCAAACATTTAAACTGATCGTCAAAACTGTGGCAAAGGAACATGGATTACATGCAACATTTATGCCTAAGCCGTTTTTCGGCATTAACGGTTCCGGTATGCACTGCCATAAATCGCTCTTTATCGGCGATAAGAATGCATTTTATGACGAAAGCGATGATTTGGGGCTCAGTGAAACGGCGAAACAATTTATTGCCGGCATTTTAAAACATGCACGTGCATTGACTGCCGTCACCAACCCTACTGTCAACTCGTATAAACGCCTTGTGCCTGGGTATGAAGCACCTTGCTATATTGCATGGTCGGCGAAAAACCGCAGTCCGCTCATTCGCATCCCTTCTGCGAGAGGTATGAGCACACGTATTGAAGCGAGATTCCCTGATCCGGCGACAAATCCGTATTTAGCGTTGGCTGTCATGCTAAAAGCAGGCTTGGATGGAATCAAGAATAAAATGATCGTTCCGAAACCGACTGATCGCAATATCTACGTGATGAACGAAGAGGAATTAAAAGAAGCTGGTATCGGTTCCTTACCGGGAGATTTAGGCGAAGCGATTGCATTATTGAAAGCAAGTCCCCTCATGCATGAAGCACTGGGAGAGCATGCCATAAATCATTTTGTCAGTGCCAAGCTCATCGAATGGGATATGTACCGCACACAAGTTCATGAGTGGGAACGAGAGCAATATATGATTCAGTACTAAAACGCGAAACCCTTGATACGAATGGTATTGGGGGTTTTTTATTTTTGGTCGTTTTGCTATTTTTTTCGCTAAAATGCGAGTAATACGTTGACAGTGTGACTTGGCATAGGACACAAAATAATTTCTTTGAACCGAAAATTAAAAGCAGCCAATGATTGGCTGCTTTCTAGCTGTTAAGGGTATCTATTCAAGATATCTTTTTAGACTTTTAATTAGTTCATCTTTATAGTCATGAATATTTTGCACCGTATCAATTTCATAACGAATTTCTTTTTTTGATTCATCGGGGATGGTTATGTATTTAACGCTATCTTTGATATATACTCGGCATATCCATTTCCATGTATTATTATCTAGGAGAATAACGAAGTAGGATAGAGTGTCTTTATATGCAATTCTTTCAACATCAACAATACCTCGGAATATCGATTTCATAACAAAGTATGATTCCAATTCTTCCATTGTTGTCTCGATTCTATTTTCTATAACTATGTCTTCTGTAGTAGCTGCTACTTCGTTTTCAGTATTTTTAGGTGGATCTTCTTTTGAGGCACTTTTTTCAATGGCACTTTTAATTCTTTCGTTCATCAATTCATTGATATATTGGTTTACAGAAGATCTTATTAGATCTTTGAACTTATCTTTTGCAGCTTGGGTGCGCTTGCCACTATAAATTTCAGCTAATACTAAATTGATAAAAGCATCGGATGGTTCGTCTAAAATTCTTGCCATAAGCTGTTTAATTTCTCCAGAGTATTTTAGTTCTGATGCAGAACTCATAATAGTGTCAACATCAAGACTTTCTTTTCTAAAACGCCCTAATTCGTTTATTTTACTGTCTCTTAAATTTAGGAGGTCAAATTCAAAAAAAGGTTTTGTATCCATTTTATTCGGTTCTTCTAAATCGGTATAAAACATATATACAATCCCGTTTGTAAGAATAGAGAATTTGGCTTCTGTGGTTCCGAAATATCTAAATAATTGACTTGCAAATTTCAAAAGATCATTTTTTGAGCAAGGTTTAGCTTCAATCAATATTAATGGTTTGCCATCTTTCATGATAGCATAATCAACTTTTTCACCTTTCTTGATGCCAACATCAGCAGTAAACTCTGGAACGAATTCATCTGGGTTGAAAACATCATAACCTAATAATCTAAAAAAGGGCAATATTAAAGAGGTTTTAGTTGCTTCTTCTGTCTCAAGCTTGTCCTTTAAAGATTTAGCTCTTTCGGCGAATTTTTTAATTTCTTCCGTGAAACTCATTCATATCTCTCCCTATAATTTAGTATGCACAGCATAACGATCAGCATATTACGTATCTACCTACATTTTACCTTACAATCTGACAAATTCACCGAATAAAAAATCGACAAACTTCGACATGCAAGAGGATTCTGGGTAAAAAGTTAATATTTAATTCCGTAGAAATAAGAAATAAAGCCCCAAGTGATTTGCACATCATGAAATGACGCATT
>CAZNYY010000454.1:0-2179 GCA_964577335.1 uncultured Oscillospiraceae bacterium
AGTGGCAACGCAAAAGACAGCAAAGCAGAGAAGAACGGTAAATATATATTATTTTGAGAGGTGAGTGTTGTGGGGAAAACTGTTATAACAGACAAACGAAATATAAAAAAACCAATAAAATGTAAGAAAAAATGGTATTGGGTGTGTTGAAAAATATCGAATTCAACACACCCTAGGCAAATTGCCTCAAATTTAATGGTTTCACATTACAGAATTCCGTACATAACTTCAACTTCATTAAAGCCTGAACCTGTGTAACCTCTGTTTTCATCCGAAAGCTTTCTTAAAACGCTTGCTGTATTCGTCAAAAGAACCAATTGGTCGTAATAATCTTCTCCCGCCCATGCCACCTGTGCCGTCTGCGGCAGCATAAGGAAATTATCATTTAATTTATGCCATGTCGTGCCCATAGCACCAAAATATTTTTTTGCATGAGCGGTCACATTAGAAATGTTTTTATATTCAAAGAAGGGTGACAGCAAAACATCAAACCCCTTTTCCTTTAGATAAATGGACGTGCGTGGCTCTTCATCGGAAATATTGTATTGCCAATCATTAATTATAATGTTCTTGTCAATCTTATCTATCGCCTCATGCATTTTTGTGGTTTCGTCGGAAGTACCGATATACGGGGACGGAAAATCTTCTTTCGCAAGCAAGGTGTCCCCCCACATAATTGCCCTTATCCCCTTTTCAGAAAGCTCGTCCGACAGCATATTTAAATAATCCGCATAAAACTTCCCCCGGTCTTTCTTTGAGCATACCCTGCAACTGCAAAAGGAGTAAGCCTCGTCACACCCTATATGATAATAGCCGCAGTTACCGAAAAAGTCTATTTGCTCTTCTCTTATGTTCTTTAAAAGACTTAATGTTTTGGGATTTGATATGCACCATGTCCAGCCGTCCGGCTCAAAAAGTTCTTGAAGTCTTGGGTTTTGGTCCAAAACCACATGCTTGCCAAACCTTACCCTGCTTGCGGAGGCATGACCGAGATGGTTAAACATCGGTATTATATCCGTTCCCATTGCTCTTGCCTGCTCTATTATCGGGCGTATTTCGTCCTTCGTATACGCTTCGGGCCACGCAAGTTCTTTCATTGCATCAAGCTTTAACGTGCCCCAAAATTCAAGTATAATATGAGAAAACTTTAAAAATGATGCCAACCTTACCGTTTTTTCCAAAAAGTATAGCTTGGTTTCGGGAAAAACACAGATATGAATTCCCCGAAACTCCATGGCGGGCTTGTCAAAAATCTCACAACCATGTATTTTAAACTCTGCATTTTCTATATTTTCAGGCTCGATTATTTGCAGAAGAGTTGACAGGGAATGTACAAGCCCTCCCCCGTCATTATACTCTAAAACCGCTCTCTCCCCGCAAGATTTTATGCTGTATTCAAATTCCGTGCCCACGGGTTTTGGCAAATCCGAGGCATTTTCAGCCAGTACCGCCACCCCCGCACCATGGGAAACCTTGTTTATCACAAGCTCACTCAAACCGTATGTAAACTTGCTCCATAATTCTTGGTACAGCTTCAAATCCATGGCAAATGTTTCGCCAATTGTCAGCACGGCTTTCCTGCCAAACCTAAGCACTCCATCCCGCTCGCTGATTTTATATGGACTGGGCAAAATATTCATATATAACCCTCCTAAAATTACAATTTTATGGGGCTTCCGCTTTGAATGCTGTCATAACAAGCATTCATCGCCTCGATTGTTTTTTTATGCCACCCCAAATTTATTTTCGGCAGCTTGCTGTTTCTTATATTGTCAACAAATTCGTCAATCAAGCCAACCCACTCGTCAAAATATGTGTAGCGCACGGTGTATCGGTCGTTAGGGGCGCCGTTGTGATAAACATTCGGACCGAAACAGTCGGTCATAATCGTGCCGTTTTCGCCGTTTATTATGATGTTTACCTCCATGCGTTTAGGGAAAACCTCCCACCCGGGACCCGGCACTTTTAATCTCTCCTCCATTTTAGACCAGGACGGGTCAAGCGAAAAAATTACTCCGTTTTTCATTTTGCCTGTAACACTTAGCATATCCTCCTCCTCAATATCGGGGCGGATATTTGGTGCTACCTGTGCAAAAATAGTGTCAAACTCGCTGTTTGTAACCTCTCTTATCATGTCAAAAATATGCGGATGGTCACAAAGCGCTCCCCCTCTGAAACG
>CAZNYY010000455.1:0-2165 GCA_964577335.1 uncultured Oscillospiraceae bacterium
CATTTCCTGTGCTTTTTCGTAAGTCAAAGTAAGCTTTTCGGGGAAATTTGAAAAACCCCCGTTCTTTCTTAAATACTCCGCAATAAGAGTGTCATACGCACTTGTCAGTTCAAAAACCTTGTAAGAAAGATACAGTTTTGTTTCTTGGCTTATTCCGCCCCCCCGAAGCTCTGTGATAACCCTTTCGTAGTCCCCCGGGTCCGTCACGACAGCCACATCCCCAAAGTTTTTTGCCGCCGCCCTCAGCATTGTGGGTCCGCCTATATCAATGTTTTCGATGCATTCCGTAAAAGTTGCACCCTCTCTTAAAACAGTTTCTTTAAAAGGATACAGGTTTATCACAACAATATCTATGGGGGTTACACCCATCTCATCAATCTGTTCCATATGCTTAGCATTGTCCCTCACGGCAAGTATGCCCGCATGGATTTTCGGGTGCAGGGTTTTAACCCGTCCGTCAAGGCACTCGGGGAAATTTGTGACATCCGAAACGCCTACAACTTCAACCCCCGCTTCGTATAGTGTTTTTGCGGTGCCACCTGTTGATATTATTTCATACCCCAAATCTTCAAGCTGCCTTGCAAATTCAACCACACCTGTTTTGTCGGATACACTTATAATCGCTCTTTTTTTCAACTCCTACCTCCTAAAACCTTTGTTTTTCTGCCCAAAATCTGAACTCTGCCCGAGGCAATAAGTTCGATAGCCCTCGGCAGTATTACCCATTCCGCCTGCTCCATAACTCTTTTTTGCAGGGTTTCGGCAGTGTCATCCTCATGCACATCTACCGCTTTTTGAAGAATTACTGCACCCCCGTCCACCACCTCGGATACAAAATGGACGGTGGCACCCGTCACCTTGACCCCGTACTCCAGCGCATGTTCGTGAACCTTTAAACCATAAAATCCCTTGCCGCAAAAGCTTGGGATTAAAGATGGATGTACATTTATAATTTTATTTTCAAAGGCTTTTATAAACTCATGCCCCAAAACAGCGGTAAAACCCGCCAAAACCACAAGCTCCGTCTTTTGCTGGTTCAAATGGCGCACAAGTTCGCCTTCAAAATTATCACCGTATTGCTTTTTTGTTATAAGCGCCGTTTTAATGCCCCGTTTTTCCGCACGCTCGAGGGCATACGCACCGCTTCGGTTTGAAACAACGCATGACACATGGGCGGATTTTATATCCCCCCGCTCGCAGGCATCCAAAATCGCCTGAAGATTTGTTCCTCCCCCCGAAACTAAAACAGCTACTCTCATATTATAAAAACTTCTCCTTCGCCCTTTGTAACCTCGCCTATAATATATGCATCCTCGCCCGAGGCTTTCATGTTTCGCACAGCCGCGTCCGCATCGGTCTGCCCAACAACCAAAGCCATGCCAATCCCCATATTAAAAGTGTTATACAAATCCGCATCCTCAAGAGAGCCCATGCTTTGTATAAGTTCAAAAACAGGTAAAACGGGGTAGGATTTCTTTTTTATCACCGCAGAAAACCCTTCGGGGAGCATTCTTGGAATATTTTCTATAAATCCGCCGCCGGTTATATGGCTTGCCGCTTTTATGTCCACTTCCTTCATTAAATTTAAAACACTTTTTACATAGATTTTTGTTGGTGTCAAAAGCTCCTCACCCAAGGTTTTTCCAAGGGTTTCAATATGCTCGTCAAGACCCGACCTCTCTCCGTTTGAAATTCTAAACAAATTCCGCACTAGCGAAAAGCCGTTTGAATGAACACCCGACGAGGCAAGACCTATTATAACATCTCCTTCGGAAACACTGCTGCCGTCAATAATTTTTCCCCTGTCTGCAAGGCCCACTGCAAAGCCCGCCAAATCATATTCGTCCTCGGGGTAAAAACCGGGCATTTCAGCAGTTTCCCCGCCTATCAGCGCACATCCCGCCATCACGCACCCGTCCGCAATTCCCTTCACAATGTCAGCCACCTTTTCAGGCACATTTTTGCCAAGCGCAATATAATCAAGAAAAAACAGCGGGGCCGCACCGGAGCATACAATGTCGTTTACACACATGGCAACACAGTCCTGTCCCACGGTGTCATGCTTATCCATTAAAAAGGCAATTTTAAGTTTTGTGCCAACCCCGTCCGTACCCGAAACCAAAACCGGCTCGGAAACACCCGAAAAGTTAGGCATAAATAATCCA
>CAZNYY010000456.1:0-2160 GCA_964577335.1 uncultured Oscillospiraceae bacterium
TATTTTCAACAGCGGCATAGCAAGCCATTTCCCGCCATATATTACGGCGTTTACGGTGGCAATAATCGCACTCGCCTTGGCACTTATTGTAAAGTATGCACTGGACTGGTATTTGAAAACAAAATCGGGTTTTTTGCTTCGTGCTGCGGGTGACAATCCTCAGCTTATAACCTCTCTCGCCCGAGATTTCGGGATGGTTAAAATTATCGGTCTTGCGATTGCAAACGGTTTTGCGGCTTTGGCAGGCTCTGTTATTTGCCAACAACAAAGGTTTTTCGATGTAAGTATGGGAACGGGCATAATGGTTATGGGGCTTGCCTCGGTTATTATAGGGATGACGGTTTTTAAAAAGGTTAAATTTTTAAGAAAAACATCCATGGTTTTGTTGGGCTCGATTGTCTATAAAGCATGCCTTGCGGGCGCAATAGCGGCAGGACTGCACCCAAATGACATGAAATTTATTACCGCCGCCCTTTTTGTGGTGGCACTGGTTTCAAACAAACTGTTTAAAGGGGGCCAAGAAGTATGATTAAACTTGAAAACATATGCAAAACATATAATATCGGCTCTGTTAACGAAACGGTTTTGTTTAAAAACCTAAATCTTTCAATCAAAAAAGGTGAATTTGTTTCGGTTGTGGGAAGCAACGGTTCAGGCAAAACAAGTCTTTTGAATATTATATGCGGTTCTATCCCCGTGGACAGCGGAAGGTTTTTACTAAATCAAAAGAACATTATAAATGAGAATGAGCATGTACGCTCAAAATTTATCGGTAGGGTTTTTCAGAACCCTCAAAAAGGTACCTGCAAAAACATGACTATACTTGAAAACCTGTCCATGGCGGATAATAAAGGCAGGCCCTTTAATTTAACAAAAGGTATCACAAAAAGAAAAATAGAAGGGTACAAAGAAAAGTTATCAAGACTTGGACTGGGTTTGGAAGATAAGTTGAATGTACCCGCAGGCTCTCTTTCGGGAGGTCAGCGCCAGGCATTGGCACTTTTGATGGCAACTATGACGCCTATTGACCTCTTGATTTTAGATGAGCATACCGCCGCCTTAGACCCGAAAACATCCGAAACCATTATGCAACTTACAAACGAGGTTGTAGAAGAAAAAAAGCTCACAACGCTGATGGTTACACATAATCTTAAATTTGCATCCCTTTACGGGAACAGACTTTTAATGATGCACCAGGGCGAAATAATTATTGATGATAGGGACAAAACTATTGATATTCCCATTTTGCTTGACACCTTTAATAATATTAGCATAGAAACCGGTAATTAAATTTAGGGGCTGTACCGCAATGTAAAATTGTGATACAGCCCTTTTTCTTTATATAATAATCGGCTGAAGCTGTCTAAACTCCAGTGCGGCTTGTGCCGCCGGCAAAATCATCTTCATGTCCGCCACAAGCGAAGTGGGCTTTTGATGAGGGTCATCCTGCCCAAACGGTACAAAAAATATGTTTTTGTTGTTCATCAAAACCCCTATGTTTTTGCTGTTTGCCGCCAACCCGTCATTTGTAGAAACAGCTAAAAGCACGGGTCTTGCGTTTCTTAGATGTGCCTTTACCGCCATTGTGACAGAAGTGTCCGTAATTCCACCCGCAAGTTTTCCAAGCGTGTTCCCCGTACAGGGTGCAACTATTAAAATGTCTAAAAGTTGCTTGGGTCCTATCGGCTCGGCTTCCTTAATGGTTTTTATAACCTTTCCTTTCGTAATTTTCTCAATCTTGTATATAAAGTCATCCGCCTTGCCAAAACGGGTATCTGTTGATGCCGCATTTTCACTCATTATAGGAGTTATCACTGCACCTGCATCCGCAAATTCCTCCATCACGGGCAAAACATCATCAAATGTGCAAAATGAGCCCGTTAGCGCAAAGCCGACCTTAGCGCCGGATATGTTCATGGTTATACCCCCAACTCGTTTATAATGTTAATTACTGTGTCACATATTATTTTGCCCGCCGTCACGGGAGCCACCTTGCCCGGCAGGGATAAGGCCCAAATAACCTTGATTCCATATTTTTTTGCCGCTTCCATATCTACCCCGGTAGAATTAATTTTCTGCCAGTTAATTTATTTTGTACAATAAGAACTAAAAAACTTAATTATTATAATGTGAAACCGCCTGTCTTTAGATACAATATGC
>CAZNYY010000457.1:0-2158 GCA_964577335.1 uncultured Oscillospiraceae bacterium
CTGTTGAAAAAGCAGTGGAAGTTGAAAAGCGTGTTGAAAAAACCGTTGATAAAAACTTGTTGGTTCGCAGGGTGAACATTACCGCAAATCACGTTATAGATGAGAACGAGGTTCAAGACAGGAACAGCTTCGAACAGCTTGATATCTTTACCGATTACACGACGGTGCGTGCAAAAAAGGAAGCGGAGGAGATCAGGCTTGTACGTGAGAAAAGGATTCAAAAGGCAATGCTGGATATTAAGAAGAGATATGGCAAAAATTCTGTTATGAAGGGAATGAATTTGGAAGAGGGTGCTACTACGGTAGACCGTAATAATCAAATTGGGGGGCATAAAAAATCTTGAAAAAATCCTATGACGATATTATAAATTTACCGCATCATGTTTCTGTGACGCGTCCTTACATGTCAGCTCATGACAGGGCGGCGCAATTCTCTCCATTTGCGGCGCTCTCCGGTCACGAGGCCGCTATAAAGGAAACCGCAAGACTGACTGATAAGAGGATCGAACTTGATGAATATTCCAAATACGCTTTGAACGATAAGCTTCAAATCATAGCAGACCGCATAGAAGAACAGCACGAAATCATAATCACCTATTTCCGTCCGGATGAAAAAAAGAAGGGGGGCGCTTATGTGACTGCCTCCGGTACGGTTAAAAAGATAGATGAATACGAACGCTCTGTTGTTATGACCGATGGGACGTTGATTCCCATTGATGAAATAATTCGTATCGAAGGGAAAATATTTGACGTTATTTTGAATGATTAAGGAATAGGGAACTTTGAAGAAAGGAAAATGCATAATGAAGTATTGTTGTACCGAGACAGAAAGGCGTGGCACCTGCTACCATGAATTTAAAAAGGGGAAAGCTGATGGACACTTTTGGAACAAGGCCTCACTTTTAATACATGACGATCATTTACGCAATTTACATCTCGGTGTGCTTTTCCGGTCTGTGTTGCCCACCTATGATGAATATGGTGAAACTGAAATGAACATGACGCAATGGCATGAAATATATTGCAAGGCATTGGGGATAGGAGGGGAAACTAAGCAGGCAGTTGAGGAAATAAACAAATGGGCAAAATCAGCATTTCTCACAGATGATATTATTACGATTTTAGGGATATAAAATTCCATTGAAATGTAATGTATATATAACTGAGATAGTTTATAAACAAAAAACACATGGGTCCTATGATAACACAGGACCCATGCGTTTTTGTTTTTACCACTTAGACAAAATTTGTCCGTAGATAAGCTGACGGGGATAGTCATACTGCTGGATTACAATGATAACAGAATCGCCTATGTCAAAATTGCTGTCGTCGTGCCGAATCGAATAAAGGCACAGGCATGTTGTGTCGTCGTTAAGCGTACAAAAAACGCCGCCTCCATATTTGCCACTGATGACCGCCTGCCTTCGGCTACCGATGGGATGGCGTTTGTACGCATTTTCGAAGGGATTGGGAGTGGTTTCCCTTACTGAGATAAGCAGCTTGCTCGTTCCCTTGTCATAGGATTTCAGCAAGCAGTCCATCTCCATCCCCGGGCGATATTTTTCACGCAGGTCGGCAATAGAGGTATAGCTTAGATCCCGTTGTCGAACACACTGTAGGATACGATAACGATATAACTATCAAAACTGTAATAGTATAGAAATTTTTAGCTGCCAATTTTGCAGAAAATAAGCCGAAAACGTAGGATGTGTTACTAAAATCTACATATTTTGTTCTTGACTATGTGATATCTTTTTGTATATACTGTAAGTAAAATAAAAATTGGAAGGATGTTCCTATGCTGAAGATAGCCTTATGCGATGACGACTCGGGCGCCATCACAAAGTATAGTAAAATGCTTAAAGAACTGTTTGGGAAATACGTCTCACAGCCCCCAAATTTTTCTGAATCCAGGGGGAGATAAAAGCGAATGATACATATTGCTACGGGCATTATCATGATCTGTTATTTGTTGTTCATTCTGTATCTTAAACAATTGTTTCTCCTAAGAGGAAGAATAGGAGGTGATACCCCTACATAACGAAAAAGTTCATGCACCATGAGGATGTGTGAAAATCAAAAATCAATTCAATTTACACGACTTTTTCGCAAAACTGAACATTCTGCGAAACGCGAGTTTATTTTAAAGAAATGTGGC
>CAZNYY010000458.1:0-2149 GCA_964577335.1 uncultured Oscillospiraceae bacterium
CTGCCGTCCAAACAAAAAATGTTAGAATTGTATAAGAAGCTTATGAAAATCACCAATGATTATGATACTGAGCATTTACCAACACGGAATGATGTTATAGGGTTTGATTTTGGAATGTCGACTTATAGGTTTCCTGATATATTTTTTCTTCGTCCCAACAAAGTACAGGATGAAATTAAAAAATCCAAGCGACCGCCAAGAATTGAATATTAACAAAATAAGTTTCATTGAATATGCGTTACATCTCTCATGATAATCTTTTCAAATACACAAAACTTCAAATTTTAATCGGGATGAAAGCCTTATAGATAGGGCTTTCTTTTATTTTTTGCTTAAGATACGACAAGAATACCTGTCGAGCGAATACCTTAAACCCCCTTGAAAAATCATCTATTAGATATTATATTAGGTATGCGGATATGACACATATTCAAACACCATGAAGAATTAGTCTGTCGGCGATTCAAAAACAAGGAGGTTATTATAGAAGTGAATAAAGAATTAAATGTCTCAGAAATTAATAAAATACTCATGGAGCGAGGAAGTGGCTACTTGATACACTTGAACGATGATGAGATACCAGTTATTTCAGATGGTAGATCGCAAATCGTAGACTTTGTTTTATGGCCGTTAAAAGAAAGTGTGTATAAGTGTATTGGGCAATCTAAGGAAGCGGAAGTGTCTATTATAGCTTGCTCAGCAGCTAAACTGCTTGAAACATTGACATTACCTGTTTCAAAAGTAACGCACGATGGAGAATGGCGAAAAAAATGGGGAAATAAAGATGTCCCACAGTTCCACCCAAATCAATTGGATGCCATAAAATCAGTGTTCAATGAACTAACATCCTATATGATAAGCCAGGTAACATATACATACATCGGATGGACAAATGATGGCAAAGGTTTTGTTTTCGGAGAAAGACTTGTTACTGCAACCCAATGCAAAGAGGTTGTGAATATCTCTGCCCGGGCGAATTTGGAGTACGGCAACTGTACATCGGAAAAATCTTGTGAGTTCATTAACAAGCATGTTTTTGAGCTGTACAAAGACAGGTATTATGGAATCACCATAGTGTTGTATTTCATATTAGGCCTTATAAAATCAAGATTGATGCAGGATTCCCAAACGGTGCCGTCATTTATGCTAAGTGTCATAGGGGAAACGGGGAGCGGGAAAACAAGCTCTATCATACCGCTTGTTAATCCTATCAGTGAGGCGACTTCAAGTTTTGAAGCAACCAACAAAGCCATTGCCCGACAATTGAAATCATGCGCCTCGGGGTGTGTCGTAATTGACGATCTAAACAATGAAACGACGGAAAAGATGAAAAAATGTGAGGATATTATTCGGCTTGTGGGTGATGCAACCACATCGCCCCAGATTGTGACAGGCAACAAGGTTGACAACACCAAGGTCAGGTGCATGGCTGTTATAACTGCTGAAAGCCTAACTAAGTTGCGAAGCTCTTCTATTCCTCGAGTATTAATGCTTAAACTAGAAAAAGGAATGGTTGATTTCAAGATATTAACCGAGATACAGAATAACACTGTGTATTACATATCTTTTGTAATATCTTTGCTACAGTATATGCTGCAAAATGACAATTTTAAACGCCACTTTATAGAAAACGTGAAAAAAACACGGATGGAGGCCATGGTAAAGTGCCGTGAATCACAACTGCATATGAGGTATTGTGACATCTACGTTTGGCTCACATGCACATGGCAATTCATAAAGGACTTTTTCAAAGAGAACAATATAATTCTGTCTGATGACTACGAGAATGAAGTTTGGACTCACTTGAAAAAGCAACATGCAGATCATAATTTCGACCCCGAAGCAATGTTTCTTCAAGCTTTTGTGGAACTACGGGATAGTAATGAGTTGCACATTGCAAGCTTAGAAGAATTTAAAAAGGATTCTGCCTGTGACGTAGTTGAAGAGAGTGACCGATTTTTCATTCTAAGTAAAAGGGTGTTTAAAAAGATATGTAAATTTTATTCTGAAAGCAATATAGAGTTTCCGTGCGGTGAGCGACAACTTCGCAGGATACTATACGACAGGGGACTGCTTGAAAAGCCTCGCGGAACGCATAGTAATCAATTAACTATAGAGAAGAAAACTCGCAGTAATAAAAGTAAAAGCG
>CAZNYY010000459.1:0-2138 GCA_964577335.1 uncultured Oscillospiraceae bacterium
GCAGACAATTGAGGCGATAAACCACGCTAAGGATGCAGGGGTAAACATAATTATAGCCATTAATAAAATTGACCGTGAGGGTGCCAATCCCGACCGTGTTTTGCAGGAACTTACGGAACATGGTCTTGTGCCGGAGGATTGGGGCGGTGACACCATATGCGTTCCCGTTTCCGCAAAAATGGGCACAAATATGGATACGCTTCTTGAAATGGTTATTCTGGTTTCCGAAATGAAGGAACTGCGTGCAAACCCCGATAAACTTGCAAGGGGAACTGTTATAGAATCAAGGCTTGACCGTGGTCGGGGTCCCATTGCAAGCGTACTTGTGCAAAGCGGAACCTTAAAAAGCGGGGACACCATAGTTACGGGTACATCCATAGGACGTATTCGTGCTATGACGGATGACAAGGGCGCAAGAGTAACATCCGCAGGCCCCTCGGTTCCTGTTGAAATTACAGGACTTAACGAGGTTTGTGAGGGCGGAGATATGTTTTATGTCGTTGAGGACGAGAAGATGGCGAAGAACGTTATATCACTGCGCAAACAAAAAATACGTGAAAAACAGCAAAGCGTCAGCAGCATTGTAACGCTTGACGATTTGTTTAGTCAAATAAAAGACGGGGAAATAAAAGAACTTAAAATTATCGTCAAGGCGGACGTTCAAGGCTCTGTTGAGGCGGTTACCCAGTCACTTGAGAAGATTTCAAATGAAGAGGTCAGGGTTCGGGTAATCCACGGCGGTGTGGGCGGTATAAACGAGTCGGATGTTATGCTGGCGGCGGCTTCAAACGCCATTATCGTGGGCTTCAATGTGCGACCTGATTCAGGTGCCCGCTCATCTGCCGAGCTTCATAAGGTTGACCTTCGTATGTACCGCATAATATATGATGCGATAGAGGAAGTTGAGTCTGCAATGAAGGGAATGCTTGCTCCCATTTTCAAGGAAAAGGTTTTGGGGCATGCCGAAATACGTGCCACCTTCAAGGCAAGCGGCATCGGCACAATAGCGGGCTGCTATGTGCAAGACGGTAAATTCCAGCGCAATTCACAGGTTCGTATCGTCCGAAACGGAGTGATTGTCCACGAAGGTGCGCTAAGCTCACTAAAACGTTTTAAGGACGATGTTAAAGAGGTTGCCTCAGGGTACGAATGCGGAATGAGTTTTGAAGGATTTAACGATATTAAGGAAGGCGACATTATCGAATGTTCGATAATGGAAGAAATCGCAAGATAACAGGTCATTGGAGGTGCTTATGGCTAATCATCGAATGGGCAGAATCAGTGAAGAGATAAAAAGAGAGTTGGGGAGCTTAATCCCTGAACTTAAGGACCCGAGAATTTCCGGTATAGTGAGCGTTGTGTCTGTTGATGTCAGTCGGGATTTGGGGGTTGCAAAGGTTTTTGTAAGTGTTCTTGGAACGGATGAACAAAGGTCGAACACCCTTGCGGGAATTTCATCGGCTTCGGGCTTTATCAGGAAGGAAATAGGCCGCAGGGTAAAACTGCGCCGCACACCCGAGTTTGCCTTTGTGGAAGACACTTCAATAGAATACGGCTCGCATATAAATAAACTCATTGGTGAGGTTTTAACTAAAGATAACAAAGAAGAGGATGAAATATGAAACGTATCATTGACGCTGTGAAGGGTGCAAAAACCGTGGCAATTTTGCCGCATATAAGTCCGGACGGGGATGCGCTCGGCTCCTCCCTTGCACTGGCTTCCCTTGTAAATGCGCTTGGGGGCGAAGCTATGATATATGTCGAAGAAGATATTCCAAAAAATTTGTTGTTTTTAAACGGTTCTTATGCGCTTTGGGAGGACAGCACCCCCCCACCCCGGTTTGACCTTGCGGTAGCTGTTGACTGCGGTGACGTGGGGCGGCTTTCCGAAAGATTTTCTATCTTTGAGAATGCCAAAAAAACTGTGAATATAGACCACCACCAAACAAACGAGGGCTTTGCGGATATTGATTTTGTGGTGCGTGGGGCAGCGGCTACGGCGGAAATTATTTTTGAACTTTATGAAGAGGCGGGTATTTTGCCAAGTGCCGAAGCCGCTTCGTGGATTTATGCGGGAATTGCAAGCGACACAGGGGCCTTCCGCTATTCAAGCACAACACAGAAAACCCATCTTATTG
>CAZNYY010000460.1:0-2118 GCA_964577335.1 uncultured Oscillospiraceae bacterium
ATGCGCCCATCCCTGTATGTTCCTCTAAAACCCTCTTGGCAATTTTTCCATGTTTTTGTACGGTATAAACACTTTTTTTATAATCAAACCCTGCCGCATTGCCTATTATTTTCAGGTTTTCACGCACGTTTTCAATATCGTCCCCTCGGCTAAGCCCTAAATTCATTTCAGAAAGCACGCCGCGGCTTACCCCGCCGAGGCGGGTTGTAAACGCATGGGAACAAATCCCCGTATTTTCAAGAGCGGTAGCGGTAAGGTATGTAAGCCTTCCAAAAGTATTGTTTTTAAACCCGTTTTTTTGCATATATCCACCATCCTAAAAACACATGGCATTATTTTAACATATATACTTCAAAAAAACAATTAAAAAATAGCAAAAGCCGTAACTTGTACGGCTTTTGCTGGTTTTTTAATCCTCTTTATCGTGAAGCTCTACATTTACGGCGTCACATTCCTTTAGTATGCGGGATACAAGTCCGCCGTTGTCCTCGTTTACGGGCATACTCCAGTAAACTCTTCCTTGGCGTATCTCCTCCTCGTATCTTGGTCCATCGTCTCTGGATATACCAAGGTCAACCAAAGTGCCCACAATGCCTCCTGTCACCGCCCCGGAGATAAGCCCCGCAACGGGACCTGCCGCCGCCAAAACGCCAAGCCCGGGAATTGCAACAGAGCCGATACCAAGTGCAAGACCTGCCACACCGCCGATAACACCGCCGGAGGTAAGACCGGTTGATATGTTGTCATTCTCCGTGGTGCCGGTAGTCTCGCCCTCGCCCCTCTCTGTGTCTTCAAGACGAACTATTGAAACTTCGTCACTGCCCATCCCCGCTTCCCTGACCTCAATTGAAGCTTTTTCCGCTTTCTCCGCAGATTCGAAAATTGCGGCTATAATTCTTGACATATCAGGTTCCTTCCTTTGAAAAATTATTGAACCGGCAATTATATTTTTTACAGAGGACATTATTATTATTCCGCTTTACAAAGCTTTATTTTTTTGTTATCATATTCTTTATGAGGTGAGGGTATGATTAATAATTATCCGCACTGCTGCCGATATTGCAAGAACGGCACTTTTGTTCCGCTAAAAAGAGAGGTTGTTTGTAAGTATGAAGGTATTGTAAAGGGAGGATATATTTGCAAAAGATATGTTTTTGACCCGTTTAAATATAAGGTCAGGCGGATAAGGGTGTTTGACAGCGGCAAGTATGCGCAGGAGGATTTTAGTATTGATTGATGACGGAGGAAGTATGAGGATTTTAAAACCGGATATGTACGCCCGTACAATTGGGGATGTTGATGTTGAAAAACTTAAGGAAATGGGTATCGAAGGTATGATTGTTGATATTGACAATACCCTTGTTGCCCATAATTATCCCGACCCGAATGAGGAAAGTCTGAATTTTCTAAAAAGGCTTGAGGCGGCGGGGATAAAAGTGTGTTTGGTTTCAAACAACAGCCGTGGGCGTGTTGAAAGTTTTAATAAAGGTCTTGGGCTTCCGTTTATTTATCGTGCAAACAAACCCCTTGGATGTGCCTACAAAAAGGCTGTTCGGCTAATGGGCGTTAAAAAAGCGCACACTGCAGCCGTTGGTGACCAAATTTTTATCGATGTTTTTGGCGGCAGACTTGCGGGGGTTTATACTATACTTGTAAAGCCGATAGATGAAAGCGGCGAGGGGATGTTTTTAAAGTTTAAGCGGGCGTTTGAAAAAAAGATTATGAGGGGTGTTTGGGAAAATGAATCTGATAAGCGGAAAACATAAGGCGATCGGGCTTTTGGGGCATCCTGTGGAGCATACTCTCTCGCCCTTTATACACGGGGCATTTGCGGGGGGGGTGGGGACTTTGGTTACATATATGCCGTTTAATGTTCTGCCTTCGGATGTTGGGGCGGCCCTCTCTGGGATGCGTGCCATGGGTTTTTTAGGTACAAATATTACAATTCCTCATAAAGAGGAAGTCATAAAGTATTTGGATTACATTGAGCCGGATGCAGAAAAATTACGCTCGGTAAACACAGTTGTTTTCTCTGAAAACAAGGTAAGTGGATACAGCACGGACGGAGGGGGATTCCTGAGTTCTCTAAAAGACGGTGGTGTGGATGCCAGGGGAGCC
>CAZNYY010000461.1:0-2110 GCA_964577335.1 uncultured Oscillospiraceae bacterium
AAACCCGTTTCAGGGTTTTTCCATATATGCCGTTCCGTTTCAAAAATTAATTTACTGTGTTTTTCAACAGCGTCTGTTAAGCTTTTATACATAACTGTCCTCCGTGTTAGTAATTATAAACACACCTCTATAATATTTTTGTTCAGTCGCATTTCGGTATTATAGGGTTTACTTATTTCTTGCAGCTGTTCAAATATATTTTTTGCTTCATTCCCTTCCGCCGCATACGGCAAGCCCTTTAGACTGTCATCCAAATTAAACCCAAGCGATATTGGCAGCAGGGAAAGCCGTGTCATTCGTCCGCCCTCAATTTCAAAATAGGGAATAAGGGACCTGTAATTTGCAATATCGGTATGTAAACCCACAGTATTGTTTTTTGAGCGTGCATTTAGCCCCTGCCAGGCAGTGCTGTCAGGCGCAAGACCGTATTTTTCCATAAAATCCGGCGGAAGAATTTCAACCGAATTGTTTTGGAAAATAAAATTACCCAGCGAGTAAAATATCGGCTTGCCCTTATATATTTCCAAAGGTTTTAATTGATGTGTGCCGCTGCCTATTACAGCACAGGCACCCGCATCAATACATTCCCTGCAAAATTCTTCAAAAAAATAGTCCGGCTCGTGGTAATGCTCCCCTTTAATTTGATGTGAATGTGCCGCTACAATCACATAGTCTGAATACTCTCGTGCCTTTGAAATGCTTACCTTTGTGCGCTGCAAATCAAGAGGGTTACAGGTTGTCATCTTGCCTTCTATTTCTCCTTCTCGAAACTTTATCCCTCCGAAAACAAAGGTGCCCTCCTCGTCAGGCGAGGCAAATCCTGCCCGTGCCGCATTATCCCTTTCCCCGTTTATTTTGGTTTGGGCGGCAATATTTCGCAAGGCTTCCATATGCCTTTGCGTCACTGTGTATACGGTGTTTACCCTAAGCGGGTTCAGCCCCGGGCGAGGCGGCAGGGAATTCGCATCATGCCCGGCACGTGCGGCATCCTCAAAAGTGGAGCAGATGGACAGCAGCATCACCTTCTCCTCTTCTGTGGATAAAGCAGCAAGGGACGCGGCTTCCTCAAGGCTGTTGCCTATACCCGCATACGTCACATCCGCTTTTTTCAGCGCATTTATTGTTGAAAAAAGCCCGTTATATGAATAATCCATGAATGGTTGTTTGCACAAACAAAAATATTAAAACCAAAACCTATCAGTTCATCTAAAATCTCGGGTCTTGCACTTACCCATGTGCCCCCGCTGTATGCCGAGGGAAAACAATCAAAATCAGACAACACTGTTTCAAGGTTTACAAGTCTTGCGCTGCCCTGCATAATAAAGTCAGAAATAAAAGCCGCCCCGCTGTAATGCACCGGCAGCTTTTTAACCATCAAAGCATCTCCCGCCGCAGTAAAAGACATGACACCCGCCACAAATTACGCCCCCCTTAAGAACACACAGCCGTCAAATTGTGCCCTCGGTATTTTCTTCATTTGCCATATTCCTTAAAATCTCTATCTGTGACATTAAAAGCGAAGTATTCTTAGCTGCAAAAACCGAAATTTCCCTTTTAATTTTCAAATACTGCTCCTCAAGTCTTTTGCGTTCCTCCTCGGCATCACGGTTTAAAAGCGCAATTTTTTCCTCCGCATCCTTCGTAAGTGCATCCGCCTTTTCCCGTGCCGTATTTACCGCCGCATCGCTTGCTGTTTGCGCAAGCAAAAGGGCGTTTTGCATGGTATCCTCCATGGCCTTATATTTTTTTACAAGCTCGTCAAGCATCGAAACCTTATCTTTATATGCGATATTTTCCTTGTACAATGCGGAATAATCGTTTATCACCAAAGCAAAGGTTTCGTCTACGCTTCTTTTTGTGTAGCCCCCCATAAAGGCCTTTTCAAATTCAAGTTTCTCAAGTTCAAGCGGTGAAAACATATAAAGCCTCTTTTCCGCCGCAAGTTGCGGCATTTAAACGTATTTTAAGACAGTTACAAAAATGCGCCCTTTTTTGCTTGTTCCCCCAAGCGTGATTTTTGCCTTGCCAAAACCCCTGACCGAAAGAATATCCCCTTCCCGCACCGGGGCAGATAGGGACATGTGCGGCTCGTGGTTTACATTCACTAGCC
>CAZNYY010000462.1:0-2095 GCA_964577335.1 uncultured Oscillospiraceae bacterium
AAACAAAGGGACACAAATTTAATGTTTCCAGAGACGAAGCAAAAAGAACCGCCGATGGAATCGTTTTTGATAGCGAGCTGGAAAAAAGGTTTTATTGCGATGTTGTAAAAAAAGGCGAAGAAGATGGGTCAATAAAAAATTGGAAGAGACAGATAAATTTTGTCTTACAACCAGCGTTTAAACGAGAAGGTAAAACTATACAGGCAATAAATTACAAGGCTGACTTTGTAATTACATATTCTAACAATCATAAAGAAATAATTGATGTAAAGGGTATGGCTACTTCTGACGCTTTGCTTAAGCGTAAAATGTTTTGGTATGTGTACCCAGATGTTTGCTATCGCTGGGTTGGATATTCAAAACAAGACAGTACCGACGGAACTGGATGGGCAGATTATGACGCCATTAAGGCGGGAAGAAGAGCCCGTAAAAAACAAAGAGAGTTAAAGGAGAAATAAAATGGAAAACAAGGTAAATAGCAAAGAAACTGTTGACACTGTAGAACAGGTATCAAATGATTTCACAAAAAAAGTTACTTACAAGAAAGGTGGTAATAAGATAATTGTACGGATTAATCCCGCTCCGACAATAATAAAACGTTCGAGCGCAATCAAAATTGCAGTGGAGAGTGTATTCAATAGTGAGGAAACGGGGATTGATAAGTATAACCCACAGTTTAACGAGTTCGCGTTAAACTATGGAATTATAATGGCTTACACAGATTTAGTGCTGCCTAATGATATTGATCAAACATATTCGCTTCTGGTGCGCAGTTCTCTTATTAGGGATATTAAAAAGCGTATACCTAACAGAGAAATATGGAATTTTGTAGATAGTTTTTACGAACTGATTGATATTAAAAAACAAGCACTTATTCATTCAGAAGGCATAAGTGGTATTCTTAAAAAGATAAAAGATGCATTTGATGGTGTGGGAGAGCATTTAGAAAATCTTGATTTTACCCAAATCTTAAATAATGTAAAAGATAAACTACCCAAAGATTTTAATATAGAAGATATTTTGAAATTTGCGGGAGATGTAAATATAAAAAAATAATAATCGCAGGGGAGCCCTTTCGGGACTCACCAAAGGGGCTTACATGTTGGAAATAATTAAAATAATTGGTGCGGTCGTTTCTGCCGCAACGGGCTTAATTGCGCTTGTATTAATGGCTATAAAGCCAGTTAGAAAGTGGTTTTTAGACGGGGTAAAGGTGCGTAAGCGTATGGTTGAAGATGCAGAGCGTGCCAAAGAAACTGACAAGTGTTTACTTAGAAACGAAATTTTATCTATATATTATAAACACCAGCGAGATGGCGAGATAAAGCAATATGCTTACGAAAATATGGCATTGCTCTATCATCAGTATAAAAAGCTGGATGGAAACTCCTTTATTGATAGAGCGTGGGAAGAAGCGCAGGAGTGGCAGATAATTAGAGATTAGGGAGCAACGCAATTGATAAGTGAAAAGCATATAATGAAACTATTAAAAGAGTTCGCGTCAACACCAGAGGGTAAAAAAGTAATTAAAGATACCTATGGCATTGATTACGACCCCAAGAAAGACAAAGGTAAAACTTTGCAAGAATATAAAAAATGGGGCGAAGAGATGAAATTAATTCTTTTCGAAAAAACGCAACCAGTTATAAATAGTATTTCTTTGGACGACATTTTGGTCGGAGAACCTGTTAAAGATAAAAACGGCAGATATACACTATCTATTTCCCTACAAAATGTTAAAAGAGAATCTCTCCAGCCTGAAAAATATCCTGATGGAATTGAAAATATAGTCTTACACTTTTCACGTGGTTGGTCGGCCAGAGGTTCTGTGCGGGGTGCTTGGCGCGGCGTTGATGGAGTTTGGAGTAAGCGCAGTAGAGAGGCTAACCCTTTTGTATACGACGCAATAAGGGAGTTTAATCAGAAGGCTAAAAAAGCCGCCGTGGCTACGGCTGGCATAGAGTATTAGAGGTGAAGTTTATGGATTTAAAAACAATTATAAATATTGCACTTGCTGTGCTGGCGTTAATCAGCACCTTCATAAGCTACTATTATCATGTTAAAGAGTTGATTGCAAAGTCGTTGCCGGGAGCTA
>CAZNYY010000463.1:0-2094 GCA_964577335.1 uncultured Oscillospiraceae bacterium
ATCGCTGAGCTTATTTTTACCTGCCAGCCAATACTCAAGTTCTGGTTTAGTGGTTGAAAACACATTGGCAACACCGGAACAAGGCACCTGTACCAAGGGGACACCACTGCCGAAGACTACCCTTGCCGCCGCTACATCCTGCCACATGTTAAATTCTTTTGTGTCGTTATGAGAAAGTGCATGACCGCCCAGCCACACAATGACAATATTTTCCTTTATTTCGGGGTTAATAATGAGTGCGGATGCAACATTGGTTATTGCACCGATCGCCACCACATAGAGCGGTTTCTCGGGACTGTAAAGCATCGCACTTTCTGCAAGATTTGTTGCGGCATTGGAAGAAACAGCGGTAGTTTCATCCGTCAAAAAACTCTTTGCACCTTTAAAAACGCTCTTTTTTAGGTGCGAACAATCAGCTAAATCCAAAATTTTAAGTATCTCATTATAGCTTTTCAACATCCCGTCCTCAGCAGAATCGGAATTCACATTCAAAAATGGTGCGGCATAAATTGCCTTAACGTTGAGTTTTTCTTCCGAACGCAAAAGATATGCCAACGCAAATTGATCGTCTATCTCGTTATACGTGTCCGTGTCCAACACCACATCAATCTTCTCTTTCGGAACATTTAAATTTTGAAAAAACTGTTCTGTTTTCATTATAAGTTCCATAGCCTTTCTGCCCACAAAAATATAAATAATAAAACTCACGCACCTTACCGTGGGCGGATAGGGCGTAAAATGGAACTTATGCGCATCGCCGTTTCGCTCCGTGGAGCGAAAATTTCGGCGGCGCAATAAATTCCGCGGGAGGCTTTAGTTTGAATTTATTCAAACTAATTTCCTTCCGTTAATTCATCAACGCCATTATATATGTTTTTATAGAAAAAGCTATAATTTTATGGTTAACTTTTTGTACGAATCGGCTTGAAGTTCCAACGGAAATAATATATTATATTGTTACAAGGGGGGAGTATGTATGAGCCTGAGCGCCAATTTGTTTTTCATTACTCAAACAAGCCGTGAGCAGGGGCATTCCGTAGAAAGTCATGTTCACTCATGTGATGAGTTAGTTTTTTATCGTGACGGTGAAGGCAAAACTACAATTGACGGCAAGATTTATGACTTTTTTAGCGGAAATTTTGCTATCATTAAAGCAGGAACGCCTCATAGCGAGCATCACAACCAAAATTCCGATGTTGTATTTTTCGGTTTTCACATCAAATCCCCGCTTTTTGAAATCGAAAGCGGGTTGTATAGTTATGACGGCATTTTGGTCATACTGAAACTGATAGAAAAACTGTTTAAAGAAGCCACAGAGCAAAAATTCAATTACGAACCGATGATATCCGCTATACTGATCGAGTTATTTGTATGTATTTCAAGGGGAACCGATGTTGAAAACTCTAAAGTAAAAGATTTAAGCTATTGCGTGAATTTTATTTCGGAGAACTTTAACCAAAAAATAAATCTCAAACAACTTGCGGATATGTACGGCTACAGCTACGATTATTTCCGCCATGTTTTCAAGGAGAAAATAGGACTTTCGCCGAAAAGCTATATAATGGCACAGCGGCTTGAGCGTTCGTGTGATATGTTGAAAAGTTCCACAAAAAGCTGTACTCAAATTGCACAGGATTGCGGTTTTTCCGATAGTGCACAATTCTCCAAACTTTTCAAAAAGCAGTTCGGCATAGCTCCTACTCAATTTCGGCTTTAAATAATAACATAAAACACTACTATAAATCCAATTCATAAGGTATTGGCAACAAAGGTCAGCATAAATTCCGATACATTTGTGATGATTATATCAAGCTCTTCGTAAAGATACTTTGGCAGTCCTTTAAGTAAGCGCTTTTTGATGCATGCCTTGATGGAGCGGTATCAATTGAAGTCACTAAATTAACAACCTTATGAAAAAACTTGCTTATGCGGTATACTACACCCGCTGCTGCATTCTCAAAAAGGCATCACAAACTTTATCGCCCGCCTCCGCCTCAAGTGCGCTGGTGACGGCAAGCCTTGCCTCATACACGCCGTCAACCATACATTCCATAGTGGGCACATAACCCCGATAATCATTAGCAAAAGCCGAAA
>CAZNYY010000464.1:0-2087 GCA_964577335.1 uncultured Oscillospiraceae bacterium
TGCATGACGTGCAAGCCAAATATGTGATGCTTTCGTACAGTTCAGGCGGCAAAGCCACCAAAGAAGAATTGCATGCAATCATCACCTCTTCAGGGAAATTGCTCAAAGCCATTGAGATTGATTACAAAAGAAATGTAATGGCTGATATGCGATGGACACACGAATGGGTGAATAGCGATGGAGCACATCAGGAGTATTTGTTTTTGATGGAGAAGGGGGATGTGTGATGCGGGGTACGGGGTGCGGGTTGCGGGTTGCGGGGTAAATAGTAAATACTCTGTGTTACTCCGTGTTTCCTCCGTGAAACTCTGTGCTACTATATCTTAATAAATAAAATGAAATCCCTCAAAAGTTCCCCTCCGGGGGATTAAGGGGGCTTGAAAAACAATTATATGTTATATTACAGTACAAACAAAAAAGAATCGGGAGTTAGTTTGAAAGATGTTGTCATCAAGGGTTTAGCAGATGACAAGGGTTTGTATATGCCAAATTTCATCCCGGTATTACCGGCTGAGTTTTATCAAGATATGCATAAAATGTCTTTGCAAGAAATAGCATTTTATGTGGCTTATCATCTTTTTGGAGAAGACATTCCCAAAGAAGATTTAAAGCAAATTGTATATGAAACCCTGAATTTCGACATTCCTTTGGTGAAGGTAAAGGAGGGAATTTACAGCTTGGAGCTTTTCCACGGACCTACCCTCGCTTTCAAAGATGTAGGGGCTCGTTTCATGTCGCGCATGCTCAGCCATTTCATCCAACAAAAAACTCAGACTGATGATTTAGTGCATGTGTTAGTTGCCACCTCCGGTGATACGGGAAGTGCAGTCGCCAACGGATTCTTAGGGGTTGAAGGCATTCACGTGCATGTATTATATCCCAAAGGCTTGGTGAGCAAGATTCAGGAAAGTCAGTTTACCACCTTAGGGCAAAATATCACTGCTTTGGAAGTGGATGGTACTTTTGATGATTGTCAAGCTTTGGTAAAAGCAGCATTTATGGATAAGGAATTAAATGCCAAGATGAAGTTGACTTCAGCCAACTCTATCAATGTAGCGCGCTTTCTGCCGCAGGCGTTCTATTATTTTTATGCTTATGCACAACTGAAAAAGATTTCGCAAGAAGCTGCCGATAATTTGGTAATTTGTGTTCCAAGCGGTAATTTCGGAAATATCACAGCGGGCTTGATTGCCAAAAGAATGGGATTGCCTATAAAGCGTTTTATCGCAGCCAACAATCGTAATGATGTTTTCTTGGAATATCTGCAAACCGGCATATATAATCCAAGAATGTCGATTGCCACCATCGCCAATGCCATGGATGTAGGCGACCCAAGCAATTTTGTTCGCATCTTGGATTTGTACAAGCATAGTCACGAAGCCATTACTGATGAAATTAGTGGATTCAGATATACGGATGAGGAAATTTCTGATAGCATGCGTGCTTGCAAAAAAGAAAATGCTTATGTATTAGACCCGCATGGTGCTTGTGGTTATCAAGCTTTAATAGACGGTTTGCAAAATGATGAAACAGGTATTTTCTTAGAAACAGCCCATCCCGCAAAGTTTTTAGAAACAGTGGAAAAAATTATAGATGAGCAAATTGAAATTCCTCAAAAACTACAAGTCTTTATGAAAGGGGAAAAGCAAAACATAAAAATAAATAAAAAATTTGAAGAATTTAAGGAATACTTAGTCTCCTTCCTCCTTTCCGGGAGCAACGGGGATTATTTCTAATTATTACGGTTATATATCCCCGTTGTCAATCAGTTCAAAAATTATTGTTCACCCTGTGCTGGTATTACTGAAAACTCAGCCTATATTTGCGGCATTTAAAAAAATTTAGTCACGAAAATCTCTGACTGAAGCCTTAAAATCAGGAATTCTTTCTTATACGAATTATTTTAAAATTCGATTTATAGATTCTACCCGTTTTCGAGTGGCAAAAATAAACCAATACCTTGATTATGATTTTCGTAGCTCTAAAATGCTTGTCAATATACAAAAGAACAGTAAGGGAAGTAAGCTATAGGGTTTTCACATCACTCAACTTTGCATATCTCGTTTTTTTTACCGAAATTTGCAGAC
>CAZNYY010000465.1:0-2077 GCA_964577335.1 uncultured Oscillospiraceae bacterium
TTTCTTTTGACGTAAATTATCGTGCCACCCTCTGGGAGGAGGACGAGGCACGGGAAGTTATATGTGATATACTTAAATATGTGGATATACTCTTTGTGTCGGAAGAAACTTCACGCCGTATGATGCAAAAGACGGGCAGCCTTGAGGAAATTATGAAAAGCTATGTAAGCGACTACGATATAAGTATTGTGGCAACTACCATGCGCCATGTTGTAAGCCCCACCCACCACAATTTTTCATCAATAATATACTCCGCAAATGATGACAAGTTTTTTACCGAAAAACCCTATGAAAATATAGAGGTTGTTGACCGTATCGGCAGCGGGGACGCATATCTTGCAGGTGTTCTTTTCGGGCTTTTGAAATACGGCGATATACAGGCAGCCCTTGAAACCGGCAACGCAATGTCCGCAGTTAAAAACACTATCCATGGTGATATGCCCGCAAGTGATTTGTCGGAAATTCAAGGTATAATATCATCCCACAAATCCACGGGGCATCAGGACGAGATGAAAAGGTAATGCATAGAAACAAACTCTCCCCCATCTCTTTACAAAGAACCTTTGGTGTGCTATAATAAACCTATTATTTGGTAATTATTCGTGTTAAAGCGAAAGGAAATATGTTATGGGAAAAATTCTCGGCGGGATAAACAGTCCCGATGACTTGAAGAAAAAAAACTTTGACTCTCTTAACAAACTTGCATGCGAAATAAGAGAGTTTTTAATTGAAAAGGTGTCTAGCACAGGCGGACATTTGTCCTCAAATCTTGGTGTTGTGGAGCTTACAATAGCACTGCACCGTGCTTTTTCTGCACCTCGGGACAAAATAATATGGGATGTGGGTCACCAGTCGTATGTCCACAAAATAATATGCGGCAGACGGGATGATTTTGACACGTTAAGACAGTTCGGCGGCATGAGTGGGTTTCCAAAACCCTCCGAAAGCGTGTATGACACCTTTGAAACGGGGCACTCCAGTACAGCACTTTCCGCCGCACTTGGCTTTGCGGCTGCGAGGGATTTAAAGGGAGAAAACCACCATGTAATAGCTGTGGTGGGTGATGCATCGTTTACAGGCGGGCTTTCAATGGAAGCGTTTAACCATATTGCCCACTGCAAAAAAAAGGTTATTTTGGTTTTAAACGATAATCAAATGTCAATCGGCAAAAATGACGGTGCGTTTGCACGTTATCTAAATAAAATCAGGACAACCCCGTCATATTATAATGCAAAAAGAGAAACCCGTGAGCTTTTGGATAAAATTCCCTTGGTAGGCAAAAATATTACAAAGCTTGTTCACCGTGCGAAAACATATGTTAAATTTTTAATTGCCCCGGGCGTAGTGTTTGAGGAGCTTGGGTACAGGTATATGGGTCCTGTTGACGGGCATAATATCCGCTCACTTTGCGAAACTTTTTATGAGGCGAAAAAGGTGGATGAGCCTGTTATAATTCATGTTTGCACCAAAAAGGGCAAGGGCTGCTCCTCTGCAGAGAACCGCCCGTCATTCTATCATGCCGTGCCCGCAAAAAAAAGTGCGCCCGCATGCGAAACTTTCGGACAGCGCTTTGGTTCGGAAATGGTGAGATTTGCCACGGAAAATGAAAAACTGGTTTCCGTAGCCCCTTCAATGGCAGAATCATGCGGACTTTCGGAGTTTATGAACCTTTTTCCCGAACGGTTTTTTGACACGGGCATTGCCGAGGCACACGCAGTAACCTTTGCTGCGGGGCTTGCGGCGGCGGGGTTTGTCCCCGTTGTTTCGGTGTACTCCTCGTTTTTGCAAAGGGGGTACGACTCTCTTGTGCATGATGTGGCGCTTGCAAACAGGAAGGTTGTGCTTGCCATTGACCGTGCGGGCCTTGTAGGCGAGGACGGGGAAACACATCAGGGAATTTTTGATTTGTCATACCTATCACATATACCAAATATGAGCATCCTTGCCCCCTCCTGCTGCGATGAACTTTCCCAAATGCTGGAGTATGCCGTAAAACATCACGGCGGTCCAATTGCAATTCGTTACCCCAGGGGCGGCATTTCGCTTGAAGGGGGCAGTGACTTTATATTTGGACGGG